>JBNJFD010000113.1:0-6678 GCA_051746525.1 Bacillota bacterium
AATACTCAAAGACATTCTTACTGCCTTAGCTACTGAACATTGTGGGGTTTTTTGCTTAGAAAATACTATAGGAGAACAGTGATTAATATCTGAAACCACAATTTTAACATCCTTAGTTAAATCACTAAAATTAACTACTCCTTTATCTTTTAACTTCATTTCAAGCCAATTTAAAATACGACTCCCTTTATAAACACCATAATTGAAAATCAAACGATATAAATTAAACAAAAAACCGTCTTTAAATTCTGAAAAATCCTGCTGGTAAAGGAGATTTTGTAACTCTAAACAAGAATACCCTGCCCCATATAGGCTAGCAATAATTGAGCCTACAGAGCTACCTGCAATTGAAACCACTTCAATATCATTTTCTTCTAAAGCTTTCAAACCGCCTAAATGGGCTATACCTTTAATTCCACCTCCACTTAAAGCTAAGTTTATTTTCAATTGTCCTTTCACTCCTTTTATTAAAAAGACATGATTAACACAAAGTTTCTATCTAAAATATGCTCATAATATATTATTTTTATTAATCTGAAAATATGATTAACAACAATCCAACAATCAAAAAATAAATTTACCAGAGGGATATCCCTCTGGTAAATTAATTATCTAAATATTTATTAAGCAAATAAAACAAAATACTAACTACTATCACATCTTTTACAAGACTTCCATAAGGAATAGACAACATTAAAATAGAACAGACAACTATTACAATAAACAAAGCCTGCAAAAATATTACTAACTCATTACGTTGTTGATCCATACAAGAAATTCACTTCCTTAAAATGTTCTTAAATCTACTTCTTTTTGCTGTGGTGCATTACTTTCGATAGTCACAGCTAACTTAACAGGAAGGCAGACAATCATTTGATAAGGTTTACTAATCCACCCCATTTCAGCATGAATTGGCAGTGGAGAAATATCTTTATTTAATCTATCTAGTTTTACTTTCCCATCTTTCATGCGCAAAACACCTTGATATTTAACTCCCTCTACTTTGAAATCAAACTCATATTCTTTTGCTTCTGCTGTATCCTCCAAATTATAACGATAAATTTCTTGATTATCTAAAGTAATTATCACATCTTTAGTTTTCGCCTCTTGAGCAACTAACCTAGGAGTCAAAACAATCAAAACACTACTAAATAATATAATAGTTATTATAGCAATTTTATCTGCAACAGTCAGCAGCTCTTTTAACTGCTTTAATTTCTCAAACATTTTTTATCACCACAAATCAATATATTTAAATTTAATTATAACTCATTTAATCAATAATATCAATTATTTAAAAATTCAATTACTTGCTTATGAATTTTTCCTTTCTCAGGGCCAACTGTACAAACATGACCAGATTCTTCTAACCACAATATTTCTTTATCTTCACTAGCAATCTTTTCATGAATAATCTCCGCACTAACTGGTTTCACTGTTCCATCCTTTTTAGGTTGAATTAATAGCGCCGGACAATCAATTTTAGCTAAATTTTTTTTAGCTTGTTTTATCAGCTTTAATAACTCAGGCACAGATTTAACGGGCATTGCTGGATAAGCAATATCATACTGGTCTATAGTTTCTCCTGACCATCCTCGAAACCTCTGAAAATATTTTAAAATTGGTGTTAGATAAGCTAATTTATTCTGCAGCTTTATTGGCGCAGCAATAGATACAATCTTATCTACATTATATTTCTGAGCCAAAAGCAAAGTTAAAATGCCACCTAAAGACAAACCAAGAACATAAACTCTTTCATGTTCTTGCTTTAACTTATGAAATTCCTTCTCTACTTTAGCTAACCAGTCTTGTCTATCTGTCTTTTCCATTTGTTCTAAACTTGTTCCATGACCAGGCAGCAAAACACCTGCTGCAGTATACCCTTCATCATGCAAAACCTGCCCTAAATAACGCATATGAGCTGGACTCCCAGTAAAGCCATGAATCAACAAACATGCCTCTGAAGAGCCTTGTTTATAAAAAGGTCGTGCTAATTGATGCAAATACTCCATCTGTTATACCACCTCTATTAAAATCAGCTTTTAAAAATTAATTATTTACTGCGGATTATTAACTTCTCCTGCTTTAGTAATTGCATACTTAGTTGCCAGCGGGCCAAATATTTCCGTTAATGCTGCTGTAAATAATAGCGTATTAAACACTAATAAACCCACCTCTGGAGCATTAGCAAAATCACGCTGCACAGTATAAGCTAAAGCTATAGCTACACCACTTTGAGGGAACAAACACAAACCCAAATATTTTTTTACTTTTTCTGGAGCATCTCCAATCCAAGCGCCTAAGAATGCTCCTCCAACTTTACCCAACATCCGAGCTAAAGTATAAGCAGCTACTATCGCTAAAAAGCTAGTAGTCAGCATTCCTCCAAATCTAATTTCTGTACCTGCTAAAATAAAGAAAATAGCATATAATGGCGTAGTTAATGTTTCCATATAACTTTCAATACCTAAGTTCTTAGTAGCAAAATTACGATAAGCAAAACCTACAGCCATATTACTAATTAACGGCGATAAATGAAAATTAATTGCCACAGCTGAACTTGCTAAAATAGTAGCAAAAATAGTTAATATCTTAATTGTACTATCTTCACGAGAAACGATAAATTTCTGAGAAATATATCCAATTGCTAAACCAACAACAATAGAACCAAAAATCTCAAGCAGTGGAACTCCTAAAGTATTAGTAAAAGATATATCCCCTTCCCCAAAATAAAGTAACAAAGCAACTGGTTCGATTAAACTGAATATAATTAAGGAAATAGCATCATCAATTCCTACTACTGCTAAAACCATAGAAGTTAAAGTCCCTTTAGCATTATATTCTTTTAAAACCATTACAGTAGCCGCAGGCGCTGTAGCAGAAGCAATTGCTCCTAAAAGCAAAGCTAAATACAAAGGTTGTCCAATAGCCAAAATAGCAAGAGTTACTAATGTAAAAGCTCCTGAAGCTTCTAAAAGTACAATAAAACCAATCTTTTTCCCTAATTGTTTAAATAATTCAACTGATAGTTCACTTCCAATAGTAAAAGCAATAAATCCTAAAGCAACTTGAGGAATATAATCAAGACCTTCTATCAAAAATTTATACCATTCTATTTGAGCCTGACTTAAAAAAGGTAGTAGATTAACTAAATCAACACTTAATAAAATACCTAAAAATACATAGCCAACTACTATAGGCACTTTATACTTCTTAGCTACCAAAACTACAAGCAAAGCTAGTAAGAAGAATATTGAAACCAAAGTGATAATTTGATTACCTACTTCATTAGCCATAAACCATTTTTCAATAACCTCCAATTGCATTGCTTCTCCTAAACTCATTAACTCCTCTGAAAATGCCATATTGAAGCCCACCTTTAATAGTGAATTAGTTTATTTTCAATTAATAATTATTTTGCATGTGCTTGATAAATCTAATATTTTGTTGCTAACAATTCTATCACTTTTGAATATCATGTTCTCTAGTAGTCGCTGTTAAACACAAATTACATTTCACTTACTTCTAGTAGATAATATAATAAATCTGCTCTGGAAATATATCCTCTTAATTTTTCTCTTTGATTAACAACAAACAAATATGATTCTTCATTATCAAGCATAATATCAGCTACATTATTCATCTTATCATCTTCTCTAACGGTAAGTTTCTTGCGGGACATATAATCTGTTACATCCCTATCTTTAATATCACCTAAATTTTCTGCAGCTTGATTAACTTCATGGAGTAACCTTCTTGTTTCTAAAAAACCATATTGTTCAGGCAGTACATTCTTTAAAATATTATTACTGTAAATAGTTCCTAAAAAATTGTTTTCACAATCCACTACGGGCAAAACAGACATCTCTGTTCTATGCATCAACCTAATTACATCTTCCACATCATCAGTAGTAGAAACAGAATTTAACGTCCTCATCATATAATCTTTAACTAAATGCATGCCTTATTCCACCCTTTCTATCTTAATTTGAGATACCATATCTTCAATCTCTTGTTTGTCATGAATAAATATATCTCTTTCTTCTGCTACAACTAAAGCAGCTGCTCCAGCATATCTGTTAGCTTCCACAAAATCAAATTCTTCATTGCTAAATATATAGTCAAAAAATGCTGCATTATAGGCTTCTCCTGCTCCCAGCCAATTTAACAAACAGAAATCTTTAGCAGAAACAGAATACACTTCATCTTCAGAAAAAACTAGTCGGTCACAGTGAAATGGAATCATCACATATTTTGCTCCGGCATCTTGTATCTTACGCCCTGCTTTAAGATAATCTTCTAAAGTTTTTACCTCTTCATCTAAAACTTTATCTGTATGCTTAAAATAAGGAACAACAAATTTTGGTTCTGCAGGTAATGCTTGTTTTAACGCCTCTCCACTAGCATGCAAATAAGATATCTTATCTCTATCATTTGCTATTTCAATTAATTTCTTATAAATATCAAAATCAACGCCTTCAGGTATCGAGCCCGACATCATCACATATTCACTATCTACAATCCCTCGCTTATAGCGCTTAATTAATTCTGCCACATCACGCTCATTCACTTCATATGTATAATCATTATAATGAGTATAACTAACTGGTTCTTTACCAATTACAAAAATATTATTTCTAATTTCTTTTTTGGTATAGACATAATTAGTAGTAACTCGATGGTCTTGCACCATTCTTTCAAAAAATAACCCCTGCTTTCCTCCCACAAATCCTATATTTTGGACATCAGCATAACCCATATTTTTTAAATTAATAGCACTTAATAACCCTTTCCCTCCAGGAGAAACTCTAATTCCATCATTCTCATAAATATATTGATGCTCTCCAGGCTCATTTTTCTCTACAAAATATTCACGGTCAATCGCTGGATTTAAGGTAACAGTTGTAATCATATTCTACCTCCTAATTTATTATACTTTTATTCTCTTATATCAAGTTTCAATCTGAAACATACTTATATAATAACAAATTTAGACTCTAGTTTCTACCATAATATCAAAACAAGAATTTATTTTATTTAAAAAGATTAAACTTTTTACTAAATACTATTATTATTACTTTTGTGCAAAGTCATCAAGTACTTAGCATTTAACTATTATTGGTGGATCATTTATTAGTGTGAATCTAAAATTAATAATCGGAGCATAAGCCCCGACTATTAATAATTATGTTTACTATTTAATTCAAATTAGAAAAAACTTGTTCTAATTTAGCAACAACTTCGTCTACATGCCCAGTATTAATTATTAATGGCGGTACAAATCTTAATACATTCTTACCTGCCTTTAAAATCAAAACATTTTTTTCTAACATTTGATCTCGTATTAACTGCGGATTACAATCAACTTCAACCCCTAACATTAATCCTGTTCCTTTAACTGCAGTTATTAAATCATACTGTTCTTCTAAATCCGTTAACTTTTCTTTGAAATAAGTTCCTGTTTCTCTAACTTGAGTAATTATATCTTCATCAAGGATTGTTTTTAACGTTGTGTAAGCCGCTCGACAAGCCAGCGGATTCCCGCCGAATGTTGAGGCATGGTCTCCTGGTTCAAAAGCGTCAGCAACTTTCCCACGGGCCAATAACGCACTAACCGGCACTCCATTCCCCAATGCTTTAGCCGCAGTAAATATATCCGGCTCCACTTGATAATTCTGATAAGCAAATAAACTACCAGTTCGTCCAATCCCAGTCTGTACTTCATCAAATATCAATAATATATCATTAGCATCACATATTTCTCTCAAACCTTCCAGATATTCTCGGCTAGCGGGATTAACTCCTCCTTCTCCTTGAATTGGCTCCACCATAATTGCAGCAGTCTGCTCTGATATTCTCTCTTCAACTGCCGCTAAATCATTATAAGGAACAAAAGAAAATCCTTCTGGTAGAGGAGTAAAGGGCTTTTGATATTTCTCCTGCCCTGTCGCAGCTAATGTAGCTAACGTACGTCCGTGAAATGATTTACTCGTAGCAATAATTTCATATTTCTTTTTATTTTTCTTTTTAAAATATTTTCGGGCTAACTTTAATGCTCCTTCATTAGCTTCAGCCCCACTATTAGCATAAAACACCTTATCAGCACAAGTATTCTCTACCAATAATTTAGACAATTTAGATTGAATCTCGAAATAATATAAATTAGATGCATGTAATAAATTCTCAGCCTGGTCTTTAATTGCCGCTGTTACCTTAGGATGATTATGACCTAAAGAATTAACAGCAATTCCTGCAGAAAAATCTAAATATTTATTCCCTTGATTATCATATAAATAAACTCCTTCTCCTCTTTCAGCTACCATTGTCCGCTCGCCAAATACATTCATAAAATATTTCTTATCAGCTTCAATTATCTCTTCTGTATTCATTAATTATACCCCCAATAAACTCAGTAATTGGTAATGAGTGAGTAGTAATGAGAAAAATCAAAACCTGTTTTCTTTGATATATATTATTGTTAACTTACTGTTACTAATTTCACTATTTTTTTCCTTCCTTTACTTATCACTCATCTTATATTCTAATCTCTACTTATTCATACTTTACTGTTTTTTAATCTTAAAATTGTTAGATAGTTGACTCTTCACTCTTTACTCTTTACTCTTTACTCTTTACTCTTCACTCTTTACTCTTCACTCTTTACTCTTTACTCTTTAC
>JBNJFD010000114.1:0-6654 GCA_051746525.1 Bacillota bacterium
AGGGTAGTCATACTCTTTGAAAATATCAAGCCCCTGCTCATAAAAACTGCGGTAGCCATCATCAATTGTTAGAGCTACACTTTTATCAGGAACAGGTTGATCCTTCTTAACCCACTCTACCATTTGTTCTAATTCCACTACTTGATAATCATTTTCTTCTAAATAATCAAATACATTTGTTAACTGTTTTTTAGTAATATTAGTTGCCGGATATCGACTATCAGCAAAACGATGAAAAACTAAAATATGTCCATCAGCTGCTACATTAGTAGTCACTACAACTAATAGCAAGAATAGTAAACTAACTATTTTTAGTCTTTTATTAAATGTCATTTTATATCACCTCTTTAATATTAAAATCAAAACTAGGTCAGTGAACACTGACCTAGTTTTGATTTATTATTTATTTAATTATATTACAATTTAGTTCTATTTTAAACCTAGTTTTTAAATTATCTTAATAGTTTAAATTATTTAACTGACCTAAATTAATATCAAGATTTTCTTCTTGTAATTCATCTATTTCGTCAAATTTATCCTGCTTTAATAATTTTAATAAGTCATAGTTTTTATCTTTAACTTTAAATTCATTTACTAATTCATCCATCTTTTCTGCATCCTGATTAAGATTTTCACTAGATTGAGCTATATCTTCTACTAATTGAGTATTCTTTTGCGTGCTAAGATTTAATTCTTCTAAAGCTTCTTGCATTTGTTCTACTGCACTAGACTGTTCTTCTGTTGAACTACTAATCTGATCAATTCCTCTATAAACTTGGCTACTATTTTCTACAATTTGATCAAACATTTCATCAACTACTTTAATCTGTTCAGTCGATTCATTAATTCCAGTAATAATATTTTGAATTAAACTATTGATTTCTTTAGCAGAATTAGAAGTTTGATCAGCTAATTCACCAACTTCCGTAGCTACTACAGCAAAACCTTCACCATTTTGGTCTGCTTTAGCTGCTTCAATAGCTGCATTCATAGACAATAATTTAGTTTGCGCTGCAATATCATTAATGATTACTATAATTTCAGAAATTTTAGAACTCAAATTATCCATTGCTTCAATTTCTTCCTTAGTTTCATCAATGATTTCAGAACCTTTTTTTATTGCTTCCATATTATCACCCGAAAGTTCATTTACCTTATTAGAATGACTTGCTATATCTTCCATAGAAGCGCTTATTTGTTGTACTGTAGCTGATATTTCTTCTAAAGAAGATGCTACATCCTGAGTACGCTTAGAAAGATTATTATTTTCATTGCTTAATTTATCAGATGCAGAACTTACATTAATAACTGTACTTCTTACTTCCCTAATAATATTATTTAACTCTCTTACGGTATTATTTAAATCTTGACTCATCTTTCCTAATTCATCACTAGAAGAATAATCTACCTCTTTAGTTAAATCTTTTTTAGTTACAGCATCTAGTACATCTCTCACTTTATGAATCGGATTACTAATCATAAATTTAACTACTACGATTGTTATTAATACAGCGATTAAAATAGTAATTCCTACAATCCATAATATTCTTCTCATCAGATCATTTACCGGTTTTAAAATATGACTCCTATTAGCTTCAACAAATAACCCCCACTTTTGGTCAAACACTTCTAGTGGCATATAAGAGCCTAAAACCTCAACCCCTCGATAATTAGTGTATGTGCTTACTCCAGATTCTCCACTTAAAACCTTATCAACAAAACCATTGTTTACTTGCTTAGACATCATAGTATTCTCTTCTAAAAATTCGGATTTAGACCTCATTAAATGATCTGGACCTACTAAATAGGACTCACCGTGTTCCTCTAACCCACTCTCCCGGTGCATTATTTCATTAATTCTACTAATTGGGAATTCTAATGCTGCTACACCCAAAACAGAACCATTTTGATCAATTACAGGAGCAGACACAAATCCTACTTGAGTTCCACTCGGCTCATAATAATTAAAATCAATAAAAGACAACTGTTTTTTCCCTTGTTGATAAGCCTTAGCTAAACTGGATTCCTGATAAGTTCCAGAAATTAAATTCGTCCCATAATCTTTACCTTTATCAGAACTATAAATCACATTTCCTTTAGTATCAATCAAATAAATATCATTCCACTTTTCATTATCAGCAAAATATTCAACTCCAGTATTAATCTCTTTGACTGATCGTTTATATTCTTGACTCTCTATTCCAGCTTGATTATAGGCAGCAGCTAACTTAGGTACTTCTTCTTCTAAAGTTTCAAAATTGCTTAAATACTTAATCGAATTTTTTACTTCCTTAAAATAATCTTCTATCTTATCCCCCTTCAAACTATTAATAGCCTTTAATTCTTCATCAGTCTTATCAAATAATCCTTCATAAATACCTTCATAAGAAAAATAAGCAGTCGTACCTAAGCCAACGATTAAAATCACCAAAAATAACCCTGTCAATTTCCAGCCTAAACTAATTTTCATCTTTAACTACCCCCTAATTGGTTTTTTCATTATAGCTATCTAAACAATTGATAGCACTAACCACTTTTTTTAGAGCAACAGATAGCTCAGTTACTTCTTTCTGCGTTGGTTTCATTTGATCATACTGCTCGTTTAACTTTCTTTCACAATTTTCTAATTGCCTAATAATCTGCTGCATAATCCCCCTCCTTTTATTAATAATTATTATTGTTACTATTTTAATGTCCGGCTATTACAAATCACTTACAAAATAATTACAAACCATAATATTTACATTAAAATAAAAAAATCAAGGGCAAAAATGCCCTTGATTAAAAAATTAATTTGAAATTTTTAAATATTTATAATATTTTTTTAATTCTTGATTAGGAGTAATATCTAATTCTTCAGCTAAAATTCGTTTACAGCTTTCATAAGTAGTAATTGCTAATGCTTTTTTACCTAATCGATCATAAGACATTATCTTATACAAATAAGCTGGTTCAATATATTGATTCTTATTTAAAATTTGGTCTGCAATTTCAATTGTTTCTTCATGTTTTTCTGTATTATAATAATATTTCATTAATTTTTCTGAAATATCAATATACTTTTTTTCTAAACGCTCTCTTTCATTAATAATCCAATTATTGCTCAGATTCTCAATCAAAAAATCATTTTTATAAATCTCAAAAGCTTCTTGATAAAATTTCATTTTTATCCTATCTTGATTTGTATTTTTTCCCTGCCGAATAAACTCTTCAAACAATGCTACATCATAATAATAAGCAAAGTCTTTCTTTAAACCATAATAATTATCTTTTTTCATTATAAAATAAGGCTCAGACCTTGATTTTCTATCTGGTTCTAATACTTTATTCAAATTATTTAAAACTACATAAAAACTACTCGAGGCTTTTTCTAGTTTTTTATCAGGCCATAGAAAATGACAAATTTTTTCTTTAGAAACAAATTCACCATAGTGAACTAAAAATAATTTAAATAATTCTTTAGATTTTTTTCTAGTCCATTCATACTCTTCTATTTCTTGACGCCCTCTAAATAATTCCATATTACCAAAAGCCTTGATTTTAAGCATATAATAAGTAGTATGTCCTATTTCTTTTAACTTTTGTTTTCTAAATGCTTGCTTAATATCCTTAGTTTCTAAGCCTTCTGCTTGAGCTCGATTAAAAAGATCCACTAACATATTAGGGTCTCTAACAAACAAAGAAGTTCTATTTAAAACAAATTTATCATAATCATTCTTTTTTAAGATTTTGATAGCCTCTTTCATGTCAACTTTAAATTCTTCAAGTCTGTTTTGTTGATAAAACATTTCAGCTCTACCTAATAGTGCTAAAAACAAATGTAATTCTGCTCCTGAGGATACAAGTTCATTAATTGCTTGACTAAGTGCTTCTTCAGCCTGAGAAAATTGTTCTAAACAATAATAAGCAATCCCTTTTAATAATAAAACCATACCTTGAGATAAGATATCTTCCCTCTCAACTGCTTCTTTCAAGGCTGAATTAGAATACTCTAAAGCCTTCTCAGGGTCTCCATTTAAAGTTTCCCAAAATATCAGTTCTCTATAAATAGCCATCTTGTACCAAGAAATACCAAACGGACAATCTTTATCATGTCCTAAAAACTTCGTATATTGGTCACGACAATAATTAACTTTATGAACTCCTAATAATTGATAAACTATTGTCAAATAATACTCTCCTAATTTTTTAAGGTAACAATCACTTTCAGATAATTGATCCCAAATATAACGCTGGGCACTAAATAATTTGCCCGTAAACAAATATAATAAAGCAGGCATAATAATAGTATGATACATTAGATAACTAGATTGGTCTTTAAATCTGATTTTTTCTAGCATTTTTTCTGTTTGTGAAAATTTTCCGCGAGCAAATAATATATTAGCTTTTAATTCTCTATAAGCATCTATATCATTTTGTTTTATTTTTTCTACTGCTAATTCTGCAGCTTTAAATTTTCCGGTAATTATTAATTCAATAACTTTTAAAATATCAAATCTGCTTTTTTGTTGTTTAGAAAAATATCTCTGTTGTCTTTGTAACTTTGTAATATAGTTTAAACATTTATTAGAATTAAAAAACGCTAACAATTCTGTTATTTTAAATAAGACTGTTACCAAATTAGAATGTTCTTTTTCTGCCCGAAATATTTTTTCAGCCTGTTGATAATTGTTAATAGCTTGATGATACTCTTCGGACTTATTATATGTATCTCCTAAATATACCAAAAGCATGGGATGCTTTTTTAAATCATCCTCATTAAATATTTCAAATGCTCTCTGCAGAGGATCTAAATTATTATTTTTAAGCCATAATTCGGCATTATCTTTTATTATTTTCACAATCTCAGATCTGTTATTAATTTTTAAATTGTAGTCAATTAATTGCTCTACCTTATTTTCTTGGTCATAAACTTCTTTGGCTTTAATAAGTAATTGATGGAAATCATAAAGTTCTTCTGTTTTATACTGCAAAAAATCTTTAAGGACGGAATTATATTCATATTTATTCTTTGCTATCCTTTTTATAGGAACTCCCAAAGTAATTAATCGTTCAATTAATTGTTGACTATTATTTATTTGGAAATATTGATTGCATATCTCCACTTCTAAATTGGATAAAACAGAACTTTGGACAAGAAAACGATTTAGCTTAGAGCTTTGTCCCTCTATAAAATCTAATAAATCAAAATCTAAATAATCACATAACAATTCACATTCTCTACCAATATCATTAATTATTTTTTCTGTTTCTACTCCGTGACTAATTCTATCAGCTAATAAATCAACTGTTAAAATCCAGCCCTCGGTTTTATTAAAAATCATTTCACTTTCATAGCTAGATAATAATAATTTATGTTTTTCCAAACAAAACTCTTCTATTTGTTTTTTATTAAGTTTGAATTTTTCCTTGGAAATTAATAATACTTTATTTTTTACTCTCCAAAAAGCTAATTTAGGAAACTCGACTTGCCCTCTGCTAGAAATTATTAAATGTATAAAAGAAGGACTCAATTCTATAAAATAACTAATAGTCTCCAACAGCAGTTGATTATTATTAACAAACTCAAAATTATCTAAAACTATATATATATCCTCTTCATTTGAAAGTAGATATTCTTGAATTGAAATTTCTAAGTTCTGATAAATTTTATCCTGTTTAAATATAGCTGTACTTTCTTTAGGAATCACATCATTATATACTAATAACTCATATATATTATTCCAAAATTGGGCTGGAGTTGTAATCTCACTTTTTATTTGATACCAACAAATTTTCCCAAATGATTGGTTTTTAAGAATATTTGCTAAAGCTGTAGTTTTACCAGCCCCAATTACTCCTTTGATAATAGTTACAGGATATTTTTTAATCTGTTCTAATTTACTATTTAATTGCTCATTTTCCCATATTTCATAATTAATTTGAGGTTTAGCAAACTGATTATGGCGTACTTTGATCATTGCTTAATCACCTGCTTTATTATTTTTTAATATTAGCTTATTAATAATTCCTACTATCTAATATACTTATAGGGAAAATAACAAAACCCTTCTTCAACTACAACTTTTTCTCAAACTTTCACAGTATACGTCTTTTATATACATTTTTTATGTTTGAGATTGAATAAAAAATGAAAACAAAGCATCTCCTGCCTCCAACAGCGTTTACCACTTCTCTTGTCTTAACTACAGTTATAATATTTAAATAGTCATCTTCTTTTACAGTTAGTAATGCTCCTTCCGACCCCAATCCAAAGCAAAATCACTGCCCACTAACGACAGCAAATCAACTTCACTTCCTAATGTATTCAATGCCTTTGCTACATTATACCCTACACCTGAAACTGTACTTTAAATTCCAAAAAAAGGATAATTAGCTGAATTATATTCATTTGGAAAAGAATCAATGTGTAATGTAGTTTCAATATTAATTAATCCTGAGATGAGTATTTCTGACATATTTTTAATCCCCACCTTAATATTTATTCTCTTTTAATTTTTTTATTAGACAACATTCTAGATCACCTCTCACTAGTTAGTCAGTATTTTCTGCTAGATTAATTTTAAAAACTAATTTAAAATTTTTTAGTTAAATATTCTTCTAAAGTTAAACCTCGATTAACTATTTCTTGAGCTACATCTTTTCCTACATATC
>JBNJFD010000115.1:0-6556 GCA_051746525.1 Bacillota bacterium
AATCCCCAATTTACTATTTCTGCTCACTACTATCTCCTCCTCCCTATTTAAATGAAACTACAGTACCTAAACACAATTTAGTTTATCTATACCTTACTTATTCTACATTAAATACTTTCTTCCTGCTCCGTAACTACTATATAATGATATAAACCCCCATGTAGTTCATTTAACAATTTTCTTTAATAGTATATTAAGCCAATATTCCTCTTTCCGCTCTGCCCTAGCATCAGAACTTTTCCATAGTTTAATTATTTCTAGACTATTAAACTTATCTACTATTTCTTTAAATGAATCTTCATCATAACAATTAAATAATCTTCCAGTTCTATAAAATTCTTGATTACCATATTTAAAAGACATATAAATTACTCCATTGGGAACTACAGCCTGAATAATATTTTGAAATACTTCTTTTATCTCTGCTCTATTAACATGTACTAGAGAGGCACAAGCCCAAATTCCATCAAATTCTGATTCAAAATCGAGTTCCTGAAATTTAAGGTGCAGCACTTGTTGATTAATTAACTCTGAACTTAATCTAACTAATTCTTTTGAGGCATCAAGTGCTGTTACTTGATAACCATGTTCTAGAAAATATAAACTATCTCTACCTGAACCACAGCCTAAATCTAAAATGTGAGCTCCCTTGTTTAAATGGGCCAAAAATTCTTGATACTGCTGACTCATATCTACATTAACTGTGTTGTTATAAAATTCTTCTGCATTTTGATTATAGTACTCTATTGTATCCATTAAACCTACTCCTCATAGTCTCTACAATATTGTATGTTTCTATTTAAATATTAAATTTTTATCTAAATTGGCTCCGGACTTATTATTTGGCCCGGAACCTTTTAATTGTTTTTACTATCTCCAGTGTATCTCTATTTCTTCTACTTCTTCACGTCCTAAATCTTGTTTTGTTAATTTAATAGTTGTATCATAGCCAGCTTTTAGATAAATTCGCCCTTCTCCTTCTAGCTGATTAGTAGCCTGCTCATCAAACCAAAATTCTCCTTCCTCAATATGAACTCCAGCAAAGGAATCAAAACTCTTTTTTACTATAACTCCTTCCATCATTTCACTCCTTCCGTAAAAATTAAATCCCACTAATTTTATTATTCTATTTAAAATTTCACTTGTCTGACTGTCTACTTAATTAACTTGGCCCTTCTTGTTTATCTCTATTAATTCTACGCTTCTTCTAGCACCTGAACAAATTTCGGTACTAATTCTGGGTCAAATTGCGAGCCAGCACACTGCTTTAGTTCTTCCTTAATTTCTTTTTGACTCATTGCCTCTTTATAAGACCGCCCATTATTCATTACATCATAGGCATCTACTATAGAAATTATTCTAGATAATAGAGGAATTTTATCTTTGCTTATCCCACGAGGATAACCACTACCATCCCATCTTTCGTGATGAGCTAAAATATATTTAGCTATAGGAGCAAAATCTTCTGTTGCTAAAACAATTTGAGAACCCCTTTCCGGATGATCCTTCAATATCTCCCATTCTTCTTCTGTTAAAGGACCTTCTTTAGTCAGGATCTTTTCTTCGATAGTCACTTTTCCAATATCGTGAAGAGTAGCAAGCAAGGATAAATCATTTAATTGTTCAGTAGTCAATCCTATTTTTTCTCCTAATTTAAAAGCCATTCCTGTCATTCTCACTGCATGTTCTTCTGTTTCATTACTTTTGGCCCCTAAAGTATGAAGCAGGTTTTGCACTAATTTATTTTTAGCACTTTTATGCTCTGTTAATTTATTTTGATACATCCGCTTATCTGCTTTGTGTAAAATTTCATATAAATCCTGGTCTAATTCAACTTTAACAGCAGTACCCATACCTAAAGAAATCTGAATTCCTTTTACTTTAGTTTGAGCACTTTGTTCTTCTATCCGCTCTCTTATTTTTTGAGTTGTCTTTTTACTTGTCTGTGGTAACAAAATAACAAATTCATCACCACCCCAGCGAGCTATAATATCTTCTTCCCGGACGGCTTCCTGTAAGATGCCTGCAACTTTAATTAGAGCTTCATCACCGCTTTTATGCCCATAACTATCATTGATTAATTTTAATCCATTAACATCAATCATAATTAAACTAATGGGTAACTGCCTTTTCGTATCTAAACGATTTATTTCTTCTTCTAAAAAACGCCGATTATATAGATCTGTTAACTCATCATGAAAAGAAATGTAATTAATTTGCTTTTCTTTTTCTTTTTGAGCAGTAATATCTCGGGCTACTCCTAAAATTTGGCGCTGATTTTTAAACTCAGTCAATTTAGCATTGATTTCTACGGGGGTTTTCTTGCCTTGACGAGAAACTAATCTAGTTTCTATTTTAGCTTCTCCCTGCTCTTTAACTTTCAAAAATAACTGCCTACTTTCTTTTTCAGAAAAAACAGTCTTTTCAAGCTCTTGCGGTTTCATTTTCAATAATTCTGAATGACTATAACCTAAAAGATCTGTCATAGTTTGATTAACTTCAGTTAAAGAACCAAGCAGAGTCTTCTCCTTTACAAATTTCATTAAAAAAACGGCATCATTAATATTATTGAAGAGAGCAGTATACTTTTGAGCTAAGTATTGTTGCTGACTCCATAACCTTTTCATTCTTAATAAATTTTTAATTCTTAATCCCAGTATCTTTTTACTAACTGGAACTTTTACTATTTCTTTTACCCAAGAATCTAAACTTTGATAAATATTAGATTTATTTTGTTCTATTAATAAAAGAAAAGGAATAAAGGAAGATTGGTCTTCTTTTATTTTTTTTAGCTGAGATTTATAATCTTTAAAGCCCAATTCATCAGCTATCACCAAATCTACATCAGAAGATAATTCTTGTATGTCAGTCAACAGCTGATATTGTTCTTTTAAAAAATCAGTTAGTAATTCTAGATTTTTTTTGTTTTTTATAACTAATAATATCTTTTGTTTTTTCTCTCGCTCTAAATTTTGACTGGACTCTTTTCTAAAAACCATTGCAACCTCCCCCTAATCTTCAAATTTAGATATTACTTGAGGGGTGCCTGTTAATACCCCTTGTAAATTTTCTAAAGGCTGACCCACTTCTAAGCCATACTCAGTTATTTTAAAATCACGTAACCGAGTTTCAAAGTTGCTTAATCTCTTTTTCAAAACACCAATTGCTTTTTTTATACTACCTTCTACTTCTATATACCGCAATAGAACCACATTATCAGCTAAATAACTAATTTTATCATCAGTTACTTCTAAATCACCAGTAATATTAGCTATTTCATTAGTCAAAACCACTGTAACACCCTGGTTGCTTAAATAACTATTTAAAGCATTTAAAGATTTAATAAGTTTCATATTGTTTTGAGTGTTTAAATAAGAAGTTGTAAAACTATTTATACTATCAATCATTACAATATCAACTTCATTATTATCAACCTTTTCTTTAACCTGATAAATAAATTTATCAGGATTGAATTCTAATTGATTAATTGAATGCAAATCTAAGAAACCTTTTTCCACCATCTTATCTACTGGGATATTAATCGCTTTCGACCTTTCTATTAACATCTCTTTTTCCTCTTCAAATAAATAAACTAATGATTTTTCACCTCGCCCAGCAGCTTCCTTCATAAAACTTAATCCTAAAGAAGTTTTCCCAGCTCCAGTTGGCCCAGTTATAATAGTAGTTGTCCCTCGTTCAATACCACCATGCATCAATTTGTCCAACTCTGGAATTCCAGAAGACATAACTTCAGCTTCTTGCTTCTTAACACCTTCCTTAGAAGATTTAGATAATGACTTAAGTAATAGAGAACTTAAGCGAGGATATACATGCATCCCATTTTTATTAAGAGTATAAGCATGGAAACCATCAATGAAATCCCCTGCTCTATTTTTGCTTATATGAATTATGCGATTTTTATTTTCAAAATCAAGATTAATGACAGCATCACAAATAAACTGTAGATCATCATCAGGTTGAGCCCCCTGCTCAGAAACCAACATAGGAGTTATTTTATTTTCATCCATCAACTGAATTAATGACAGTATACTTTTCCTAAATTGATAATTATCAGTAGACAAGAATCTTAATTGGGTTAAACCATCTATAAATAAGCGCTGCGGATTAAATGATTCAATATAATCTATAATTTTAGTTAATAGCGGACTCCGCTCCACTTCACTAGCTTCAAAAACATTATAATCTTCTTCTTGATCTATAAAATCGCTAGAAGGACTTAAATCCAAAAACTCAACATCCGACACATCAAATTCTCTGCGCTTCGCATTACGGATTATTTTATGCTTAGGC
Source organism: Bacillota bacterium (assembly GCA_051746525.1). GTDB lineage: Bacteria > Bacillota > Halanaerobiia > Halobacteroidales > Halobacteroidaceae > Halanaerobacter. Next base: position 4,312 of record JBNJFD010000115.1, read on the forward strand.
TCTGACAAAGTAATAAATAATACCCGCTCATTATTTTTAGCACCTTCTATCAAAAAATGAAGCCCTATTGTTGTTTTGCCACTACCAGCACCGCCGCGAACCAGATATGAGTCTTGCTCCATCAAACCTCCCTGCAAAATTTCATCCAAACCATCAATCCCTACCGAAATCCGTTTTCGTTTATCAGCCATTATTATAACGCCTCCTAAAGATTTCTAATTTTAAATTCGCCTACTTTAGCTTCTACTATATATTTTTAAAGAAAACATATTAATCTCCTTTATAATTGCTAAAAATAAAAGCCACCCCTAAATAGGATGGCAATTCAAAAATAAGTTAATACAAAAAAACAGGATTTTTATTTTTAAATATTATAAACCCCAAATAAATGAAATAACAGTGGGCACTACAATAGTTAAAATCAACTGCAGGGGAGCACCAACAATAAAGTAATCATAGAACTTATAACCTCCAGGACTATAAACCATCAAATTAGTTTGATACCCAATTGGGGTTAAAAAACCAGAACTAGCTGCAAAAGTAACTACTAAAGCAAAAGCAAATGGATTTAAACTTAACTGATTCGCAGCATTTAAAGCAATTGGCATCATCAAAATCACACTAACTGCATTCCCCATCAAACTAGCAAATATAGCAGTAATTAAATAAAAAAGAATTAAAACTAACAACGGCGATAAAAAAGGCTCTAAATTTAAAATTTGTTCAGCAATAAACTCAGCTGCCCCTGTGTTTTCCATAGCTATCCCCAAGGGTATAAGGCCAGACAGCAAGAAAATAACATCCCAATTAATTGCTTCATAAACTTCATTTGCTTTCAAACAACCTGAAATCACCATCGCTATAACCCCAGCTAAAGCAGCAATTACAATTGGAACAAAATTGAAAGTAGCCAATAAAATAACTCCTGCTAAAATCCCAAGGGAAGTAAACATTTTAGAAGAACGATAATTAGAAGTACTAATTTCATTTGAGATAATAAAATTAGTGTTCTCTCTTAAACGATCTAGAGTCTTATCACCTGCTGATAATAACAAAACATCACCAACAGTTAATTTAATATCCTCCAGACGATTATGCGTGGTTTCTTCTCCATGCCGCAGACCTAAAATGCTACTGCGATATCTTTGAAGAAAATTAACATCTTTTAACGTTTGACCAGCAACAAAAGAACCATGAGGAATAACTATTTCAACCAGCTTATTATCTTCTGATTCAGCTTCAAATTGTTCTTGAGTAATATCTGAGCGACGTACAATCTTTAAATTATACTTTTTAGTTAAATTAATTAGATTGTGATGGTCAGCTCTAACAATCAAGCGGTCTCCTTCCTGAATTGACTTATTATCTAGAGGAGTAAAAAATTTTTCTCCCTCACGAGTCATCCGCACCACATCAAGATCATAATCAATCTCTGTTAAAAAATCTTTTATTGTTTTATCAATTAACGAAGAATTAGCTCTAACTTCTACTTCACTTAAATAACGAACTAACTCAAATTTTTCCGTTAATTCTCTTTTAGGGTCAAGACGAGCTGGAATGAGATGCCGCCCAATAGTAATAATATAAATAACTCCAATAAATAAAACTATTATACCAACAATAGTAAATTCAAACATAGAATAACCTCTACCTAACTCTCGAGCTAATATATCACTAGCTAAAATATTAGATGAAGTTCCAATCAAAGATAACATTCCACCCATCATAGCAGCATAAGAAAGAGGTATCAAAAATTTAGACGGAGATACATTTGTTTGAGAGGCAATCCCAATTACCATTGGAATAAACAAAGCTACAACTGGAGTGTTATTGATAATACCAGCAATTAATCCCGATATAATTACTATAAAAGCTAATTGTTTAGTCTCATCTTTGCCAGTTAAACTAATAATTTTATCCCCTAAAATTTGGATCAAACCACTTCTTTCAACACCACTACTAATTACAAACATAGCCCCGATAGTAATTGTAGCAGAACTAGAAAAACCAGAAATAGCTTGACTAGCAGAAACATTAGTCCAAGGATTTAAGACAACTAAAAAAACAGGTATTGATAATGCAATTAAATCAATTTTAATCGGTTCAAACATAAACATAGTTATTAAAAACAACAATAATCCTAACATAATAATAACTTCTAAAGTCATAAAAACCAACCCTCCTAAACCAAAAAAAGTACTTCTCCTATTCGAATTAATTTAGTAACCAAACTATGAACAAAAGA
>JBNJFD010000116.1:0-6517 GCA_051746525.1 Bacillota bacterium
GCTAAATAATAACTATTAACCGCATCCTCAACACTATGAATGCGTCCTAACTTTTTTAAAATTCTATTATTAAAAGATTGCACTCCTATACTTAATCTATTAACTCCACCTTCTTTAATTGCTTTTAACTTTTCAGCAGTTAAAGTTCCTGGATTAGCTTCTATCGTTATTTCTAAATCAGATTTTAGCTCAAATTCCTCAGTAACCTCTTTTAAAATATTATTCAACTGCGCTCCAGATAAAAGAGTAGGAGTGCCACCACCAATATAAATAGTCCTAACCAAAGGTTGATACTTATCAGCTATTAACTTAATTTCTTCTTTTAAAGCTGATAAATACCTAGTCTTTAATTTCTTATCCGCTACTATTGAATTAAAATCACAATAATGACACTTTTGAGCACAAAAAGGGATATGAATATATAACCCATAAGCTTCCACTATATTAACCACCTTGTTAATCTATTGTTAAAACAGCCATAAATGCTTCTTGAGGTATCTCTACGCTGCCTACTTGCTTCATTCTTTTCTTTCCTTCTTTTTGCTTTTTCAATAATTTCTTCTTTCGTGATACATCTCCACCGTAACATTTTTGTAATACATCTTTTCTTTTAGCTCGTACAGTCTGTCGAGCAATTACATCATTACCAATTGCAGCCTGAATGGGAACTTTAAACATCTGTTCTGGAATATACTCCTTTAATTTTTTAGTTAACTGCCGTCCCATTTCATAAGAAAAATCACTATGAACAATACAAGACAATGCATCCACAGGGTCTTTATTAACTAAAATATCTAATTTTACTAAATCTGCTTCTTGATAACCTTCAAATTCGTAATCCAAAGTAGCATAACCTTTAGTTCTAGATTTTAATTTATCAAAGAAATCTAATACTATTTCACTTAACGGCATAGAATAGGTTAATCTTACTCTAACCTCATCTAAATACTCCATATTTTTAAATTCGCCTCTTTTTTCTTCAGCTAGTTCCATTGCTGACCCTACATGCTCATCAGGTAGCATAATCTCAGCTTTAACAATCGGTTCTTCCATTTTTTCAATATGATGTTTTTCCGGCATATTAGCTGGGTTTTCAATCTCCAATACTTTGCCATCAGTTTTATAAACTTTATAAATAACACTAGGAGCAGTCGTGACTAAATCTAAATCATATTCACGTTCTAGTCTCTCTTGAATAATTTCCATATGCAATAACCCTAAAAAACCACAGCGATAACCAAACCCTAAAGCTTCAGAAGTCTCTGGCTCAAAAGTTAATGCTGCATCATTTAACTGTAATTTTTCTAAAGCATCTTTTAAAAATTCATAATCTTCTCCTTCAACAGGATATAAGCCACAATAAACCATTGGTTTAGCAGGTTGATAACCAGGTAATGGTTCAGCAGTAGGATTATCTGCAGCAGTAATAGTATCCCCTACTCGAGCTTCTTTTACATTTTTTATACTAGCAGTCATATAACCTACCTCACCGCTTTTAATTTCATCAACCTCTGTTCTCTGTGGAGAAAAAACTCCTACCTCATCTACTTCAAAAGTCTTTCCGGTAGAAACCATTTTAATATTCATTCCTGGTTTAATACTACCGTTCATTACTCTAAAATAGGAAATTGCCCCACGATAAGAATCATAAACAGAATCAAAAATTAACGCTTTTAGAGGCTTGTCCTCATCTCCTGTAGGAGCAGGAACTCTATTAACAACAGTTTCCAAAACATTTGCAATCCCTGTTCCCTCTTTTGCACTAGTTAATATAGCTTCATCTGGATCTATTCCAATATCAATCAATTCTTCTTTAACTCGGTCTGGCTCTGCACTAGGCAAATCTATCTTGTTAATTACAGGAATGATTTCTAAGTCATTCTCTAATGCTAAATAAATATTAGCTAATGTTTGAGCCTCTACTCCTTGAGCAGCATCAATAACTAATAAAGCTCCTTCACAAGCAGCTAAACTTCTTGACACTTCATATGAAAAATCAACATGACCTGGAGTATCGATTAAATTCAATACATAATTTTCTCCCTCATCAGTTTGATAATCCATTCTTACAGCCTGAGCTTTAATAGTAATTCCTCTTTCACGTTCTAAATCCATTGTATCTAATAATTGTTCTTCCATTTCTCTTTCAGAAATTGCACCAGTAAATTCTAATAATCTATCAGCTAATGTAGACTTACCATGGTCAACATGAGCAATAATCGAAAAATTTCTAATTTTATCTTGGCTAACTTTATTCATCCTCAGCCCCCTCAATAATATAAAAGTTTACTGCACTTAATTATAACACCAGCCTTTACATTATTCAAGATTGCTGACCTAAATTTAATATTATTATAATTATTCTTCCATTAATTCTGCTAATACATCAGCAAACAAATAGGACGCCCGTTTTGCTTCTTCTAAAGTACTACTTGCCCCTCCAACCTCTAATAATACAGCTTGAGGATGCACATGCTGATTATATCTGCGATTAGATATAAACTTAACTTTTCTCAATAATCCAGGATACATTCGATTCATTTTAGTAGCTAATTTTTTAGCAAAAGCAACATTCTGCCTCCAATTAGGGTGGGGCAAACCATAGTTGTTATTAGTTACAACTATCATTATTTTAGCAACTTTTTGCCCATTTATCTTAGTAGTTATTACTTCTTTATTTGCTTTACCAATAGCATCACGATGGATATCAAATAACATATCTAATTCTGGATTATTAGTTGCTAATTGTTTTGCTGTATGTAAAGACCTAATATATGACCGATCATAAGTTTCATCATGAACATTTAAAGAATGAAGAGCAGTTATATTATATTTGTTCGCTAATCTTTCTTTAATCCAAGCACCAACTTTTATTATATCACCTTTGGCCCCTGCTTCAGCATGAGCATTATACCCTCTATTTTCATAGTTTTCTGCTGTATGAGTATGATAAATACCAATTAATTTATTCTTGTTTTTTGGCACTCGGTTTTCAAAACCTCCAGTTCCAGGTAAATTATTAAAAGTATTTTTAGCTTTAGTATTATTTTCTCTACCAATTTTTATATGAGCACTACTAACAGAAGATTCTGTTTGCCAAAAATCAAGCTCTACTTTTTCTCCTTGGTGACGTCCTTCAGCTTTCATTTTTTGTTCTATCTTAATATTATTATTCACCTTGTTTTGCTCTCGGCTTTTATCTGTAATAACTGTTCTAGTAGTAGAACCTGCTTTAAAAAAAGAAGGAGGCAAATCAAATAGCAATTCACTAGTTAAATTAACAACTTTATTAATACTTTGTGGTTTTGATAGTGATTTATCACTTTCAACTCTCACTAAGGGCAAACCCTTTTTTAATAATAATTGGGCATGAACTTCATCTAAATATAATAATTTCATCCATGATTCCTTTATTTCAATATTAAATATGCTCCCCCCAGTTGTTAATGAAACAAAGTTGGGTCTCATATATATATCAGAAATTAATAAATTAATTATTAATAACGATGACACCAGCAAAACCATTACATATATTTGTTGCTGTTTCCCCATTTTTACCACACCTCAAATTTATAGTTTACAGTAGCTAGATTTATAAACTACTGTTAACTACTACTTTAACAGTTATACTTTAGATAAATTATAATAATTTTATGTCTGTATTAGTTAATTTATGTTACTCAATTTTTATCTTAACTCTAATCATTAAGGCTCTAATCCTAGGATTAGAGCCTTAATGATTATTGTAAATATAATGACACATTTTCTGTTTTAATATCAGGATGTAAAGCTATATTAATTCCTCCTGCTATAACTCTACTAGTATCTCTAATTAATTTATCTATACCTTTAGGGGCCACTATCATATCTTTCAAAAAAGGTTCTAAAATATTATGAATGATTTGTTTTTGTGCTTGTTCTTTATTAGACATTTGAAATGTTATATTATTATTTTGGTTCATTTGGTCTATGGTATCTTTTACAATATTTACTGAATTGATTACTGTTGGCATTCCCATAGCTATTACTGGAACCCCCATATCTTCTTCTGTTATTCCAATACGGTGTTTTCCTACTCCTGAACCAGGATAAATGCCTGTATTACTAAGCTGCAGAGTCGATGCCAATCTAGTACTCTCGCGAGCAGCTAAAGCATCAATTGCTAAAATCAAATTTGGTTTAACCCTATCTACAACCCCTTTAATAATTTCAGCAGTTTCAATTCCAGTTAACCCTAAAACTCCTGGAGCTAAAGCACAAACAGACCGAATCCCTTTTCTTGAATCAGCATCAGCAGATTCATAAATATGTCTAGTTACTAATAAATGATGCACTACCTGAGGACCTAAAGCATCGGGAGTAGCATTCCAATTACCAAGTCCAATAACTAAAATAGTCGGCATCTTAGTAGGATTGTTAGTCAAAGCTGGATAATCAATTAATTCATTTAGTTCTTCTGCCAATATCCCACTTAAATTTTCATGTACTTGGCGATTGTTTTGCCGCAAGTTTTCTGATTCTATTGTTACATAGTCTCCTGGAGGTTTCCCAATTTCTTGACTGGCTGCTTGATTTAACACTTTGATTCTACTAACTTTTGCTAATCCTTTATCTTCCTCATCTACGCTAACTCCTGAAATTTCTCCTCCAGTCCTTTTAACAGCCATATCTCTTGCTTCTACTGCTAAATCAGTCAAACTAGAATAAATATTATTTTCTGACACATAACCCCTCCTTTTTTAATCATTTTAAACCATCCATCTCTACCTCAATTCTGTAGGAATTAAAGAGTCTATAATTCCAATTATTAAAGCAGCTAATAGTGCCCCTAAAATGGATACATTAATCCCAGCAGTAATATATTGCGTCAAATAAATTACAATTGCTGCTGTAATAAACCCTACTAACCCTCTTCCCTGCGGCGATACATCCTCTCCTAAAAAACTCTCTAGAGCATAACCTAATAAAGCAATAATTATAGAAGCAATTAAAGCATTAGTAAATCCAAACACTTCAACCCCCGGCACTAAAATACCTATTCCTAACAATACAAAAGCTGAAATAATAAATCTAATTACAGCACCTAACCATCCCGACATAATTATTCCTCCTCTATATTTATTTTATCCATTCGTAGTTTAACCTAATTGAACATATATATTCTTTAAATCAAAAAAACAACTGACTACGAAAGCCAGTTGTCTTCTGTGAAAATATTATGTTTTCTGTATTAAATAGTTTCTTTTAATTCAATTACCAGTAGTTCTAATTCTAATTGGTCATTATTACTAGTAACTAATTTATAATCTGATTCTAATAACTTTTCTAGTCCCTGTTCTAAACTACTAACAGAGAAATTTCTGCTCTGTTTTAAACATTTTTCTATGGGATAGGGATGCTGTTTTAGCCTTTTAGCAATCTGTTTAACTGTCAATCCTTCTTGAGATAATAATTTTGTTTGCAGCATTAATCTAAGTTGGCGGGCAATCATTCCAATAATTTGTTTAGGAGAAGTTCCTTCTTGTAAAATATCAACTAATAAATTTAAAGCTTTAGCAGAGTTGTTTTTACCAATTTCATCAACAAAATCAAACATAATATTCTCTTTAGCAAACCAACCCTTACTAATAATTTGCTCTACTTGCTCTTTAGTTATTCTATCTTCATCCTTAGAATAAATGATTATTTTCTCTAATTCAGTACTTAATTGCTGCAAATTATTATTAAAAGCTTCTTCTAAAAGTTTAATTGCTCTTCTAGTTATTGTATACCCTTGTTTTTTAGCTTGTTTCTCAATCCAGCGGTCTAATTTTTTATATTTTAACCCCTCAAACTCTATGACTTCTCCTATTCTTTTAATTTGCTTATATAACTTTAATCTTTTATCAGTATTTTTATGACTCACTAATAATAAAGTAGTAGTTTGCGGTAAATCAGAAATTAAATCAGATAATCTATCGTCTAACTTAGTTTTTTTAGCTAATATATCATACAAATGAAAAACCACTATTCTTTTTTCTGTCATAAAAGGCAGAGTCTCAACAGAATTAAATAATTGAGAAATAGTATTATCATTTTCTGCTAAAATATCAAGATTGAAATCTTTAAATTCCTTATCCACAAATTTATTAATAAATTTATCAATAAATTGTTCTATTTGATAATCATCTGAGCCGTATAACAAATATAGAGACTCTAATCCTTCAACATCTTCTTTTAAAATTTGATTATAATCCATGATTTCACCTTCTTAATTTTTTATTAATCCCTTTAAAGTTTAACATAAAATTTAGTAATTATGCAAAATTAATATTTTAAAGTAAAAAGAGCCTTGTATAAAAAATTAGTAAATAGTAATAATAAAAATAGAATTTCAAATAATAAATCTACCACACCAAGGAGGAACTCAAATGTCAGTAAGAAATAATAGTAATCGTTTAATCAACCCTGCTGCTATGCAAGCAATGGACAAATTCAAATTAGAAGCTGCCCAAGAATTAAATGTATCTGATGAATA
>JBNJFD010000117.1:0-2077 GCA_051746525.1 Bacillota bacterium
TGGTCAGCTACTTCTGAAACAGCATTATGAGCAAAACCACCCATAATAGTACCTGATTCTAATTCTTCAGGAGCATCACATTTTTTAGCATGTTCAATTACCGGTGCAAAATCTTTTGGTTCATCATTTTTTCGATCTGGAATATAGGCTACATCTTCGAAACCAACAACTCCAGTATTATAAACTCTATCTTTATAAGAATCTTTAGGAGGTACTAAACAATTAGTAGTCATTAAAATTGGCCCATTGAATTTATCAAATTCTTCTTTTTGTTTCCACCAAGAACCACCATAGTTACCAGCAAAATGATCATATTTCTTAAATTCAGGATAAGATTGAGCAGGTAACATTTCACCATGAGTATAAACATCTACGCCTGTTCCTGCAGTCTGCTCTAATAGTTCTTCTAAATCTCTTAAATCATGACCGCTAACTAAAATGCCAGGATTATCTCTAGTTCCTAAATCAACTTCTGTAGGCTCTGGATGACCATAATTTTCAGTATTAGCTTTATCTAATAAAGCCATAGTAGAAACTCCCATTTCACCACATTTCATCACTAAACCTACTAATTCATCTACTCCTACACTATCATCAGTAGTAGCAGCTAAACCTTCCATCATAAAGGAGAAGATCTCATCACTTTTTTCTCCTAATACATAAGCATGGTCAGCATAAGCAGCTATTCCTTTTAGACCATAAATCAGTAGCTCTCTTAAAGAATTAACATCTACATCTTCACTAGTAATCACACCTACTTCATCGGCCTTTTGATATAATTCCTCTTTGTTATCTGCTTCCCAAATTGCCATTTCTGGAACTTCAGCCTCTAATTCTTCTGCTGTACCATCATATTTTTTCAATAATGCTTCTTTTAAATTTTCTCGAACAGTAAAAGCCTGATTAATTAATTCTAAAAAATCATCTTCAGCAAAGTTAGCATTAGTAATCGTAGCAAATAAACTCTCCATAATAAATTCTCCAACTTGCTCATCTTTAATCCCTAGTTCTTCAGCCTTAACTCCATAAACTGAAATCCCCTTCAATAAGTAAATTAATAAGTCTTGTAAGTCCGCTACAGTATCTGTTTTCCCACAAACACCTCTAACTGTACAACCTTTTCCTTTAGCCGTTTCTTCACATTGAAAACAAAGCATGGACATAATATAATCCCTCCTATAATATTATTTTTCTATTACTGCTACTAGGGGAAATGATTGTAGTGGTTGATACTCTCCATAATTAAAGTCCCCATACAAATCAATCTTTGCATATCCTATTTGATTTACTAATTCTTTTAGTTGATTAGACTGTAGTGGATATAATGGTACTGTGTTTTCAAAAATACCTTCTTCTGTATGTAACTTCGTTTTAAAATTGATTTGTTTTTGATTTACTAGTTCATAATTTCTAACCAACTTAAGACCCTTATTGTAATTATTAATAGTAGGTAAACTAGTTACATTATTAGTTAAGACACGGTCATAATTAACTATTTGAATTACTAGAGTTCCTTCCTTAGTTAACAATTCATAAATTTGCTCTAATACATCTTTGATTTCAGCTTGATTTGCTAGATGAACGATTGAATTCCCAATACAATAAATTAAATCAAATTGTCCAGAATTATAAATTTGATTGATTTCCATCATATCTGCTACTTTAAATTCTAAATCTAGTTCTTGATTTTTTACTTTAGCTCGAGCTTGTTTAATCATTGCTTCACTAAGGTCTAAACCTTTGACACTATAACCTTTTGCAGCAAGTGCTATAGCATAATTTCCTGTTCCAGTTGCAATATCTAAAACTTGATTTTGATCAGCAGATAGTTTATCAGCTAAAAAATCTACTTTAGAAGATTTTTTAGTAAAAATATCATCATAATAAGTACTAAATTGTTGATAAAATCGCATCATTCCCCCTCCTTTCCTAGCAGTAGTTCATTTCTTGTCTATTACAATTATAAGTATAACTAATTTTCAGTTATTTTAATATGATATACATCACACTTTCTAATTTAATCTTCCAGTTCTAATTCAATACATGATACTGGACAGCTCTCCACACATTGATTACA
>JBNJFD010000117.1:2177-6461 GCA_051746525.1 Bacillota bacterium
TTAATTGACCTATTTGTAATACTTATAGACAAACATTTTTATTCCTGCAAAACAAGCTAATTAATTAGAAATGATTACCATTAGCAGCTGTGATAACGATTACAAGCTAATCCGTGAAAATTAAAAAAAGAGTTATCAGCAAAACGCCAATAACTCTTTTCAAACACCTAATTTTTTAATTCGTTCTTTATCTCTTGAAATTCTTCTTTATCTATTTCACCATTAGCATACCTTTTTTTAGCAATCTCTAATGGATCTTTTTGAGAATTAGATTTATAATTTCTATAATCTCTAGTGGAAGAATTATTGCTAAATTGTTTGACTAAAAAAATGATAAGACCTACAATTACGACTAACCAAATAATCATCATAATCATTCCTCCTCCTCCAAAACCCATAAAGCGACCTCCCCAATGATGCCAACCACCTGGCATAACAATCATCTCCTTTTAATAATATTTTTTACTAAACTTTAATTAAAATTAGTGCATCATTCCTGGACCATGCATTCTTCCTCTTGACCCTCTTCTGTGACCATAACCACCGCGTCCACAATTATAAAATCCCATCCCATACATTCCATGCTCATCCATTTGCTCTAATTGTCTAGCTGACAGCATATCTCTTAAATCTAATCGATATTCTTGATTAATTTTAAATAGCTTTTGTCTTAATTCATTAATTTCGTTATTAACTTTAACTATTTCTTCTCTTTTACTATCTTTATCAACATATAAATCTCTTAAGTTTTCCTGCTTATCCCAAATTTCATCTCTTAAACCTTCTACTTCATCATAATGGTCTTCTTTTAATTCTTCCAAATCATCTACTTGCTGTTCTGATAAATTTAACTGATTATAATAGTCCTCTTCTTCATAATTTCTACTTCTATTTCTACTCCTATTACCATGGGCCCAGACGAAAACTGACAAGCCTAACACTAAAACTGCTACTAAAGTAACACTAATTATCTTTTTCATTATTATCTCCTCCTGTTTTGTTTTTTAATATAAGTATCAATATCTTTTAACTTATTTATAGTATACTAGTTAAATATTAAGAAAGTATTAAGAAAAGTATTAAAAAATTATTAAATTACTATTTACTCTTTTTCTTTATTATGATGAAGGAACATTACTAGCACAATTTACTATTAATTATAATACTATTATTAGTAAATAATAAAATTATAATTATCAAGGGGGTTGCTCTATTGGAATATTTTATTAATCAGCAATTAATTGAAACATCCGATGGTTACACACTTACTTTATATTTAGACCAACAGTTAACTGAATTTGCAGCAGAATTTGAAGAATTATCAACTACTAAACAATTAACGCTCAGAGAACAGGTTAAAGCGTATATTACAAATAACTTTCCCAACATTAAAATTAAAACAATTAATATTATGATGGGCTCTTTGCTTGTTGCTTCTTTACCTTTTGCTGCTATTAATACCAGCTTTGCTGAAACAACTACTTCAAACAATCTTATTACACCTTTAAAATACGAAGTACAACAAGGAGATACATTATCTGAAATTGCTGCTAAATATAATTTAACTGTATCACAATTAAAAAATACTAATCAATTAACTACTGATTTAATCTATATTGGTCAAACACTAACTATTCCACAGTCTTCATCAACTTATATAGTTCGAGTTGAAGATACTTTAAGCGCAATTGCAAATAAATATAATTTAACTGTATCACAATTAAAAACGGCTAATAATTTAACTACTGATTTAATCAAAGTTGGTCAACAATTATCTATTCCCACTTCCAAAGAGGAAATAACTAATCAGTTGCCAAATGGTATTTATACTATTGGCAATAGTGGTTTCTCTGTAAAAGCCATTCAAAAAACACTAAATAATTTAGGTTATTCAGTAGTAGAGGATGGGATTTATGGTTCTGCTACTAAAGCAGCAATTTTAGAGTTTCAAAGTGTTAAAAATCTTAGTCAAGATGGTACTTATGGTCCCCAAACAAAAATTAGCATGGAACAAAGTCTAGCCGCAGCAGATAAACAAATAACAAACCCTGAGCATCAATTAACTCTAGTTAATAAAAGCAACTCTCTCCCGGCCAACTATACACCACAACAGCTGGTTGTCCCTAATGTTCCTTTTCCTTTTGCCGAATTCCATGAAAAAAAATTAATGCGCCAGGATGCTGCTTCTGCTCTTGAAGACTTATTTGAACAAGCGACAGCAGATGGCATTGATTTATATGCTACCTCCGGTTACAGGTCTTATGAGCGTCAAGAAAATATCTTTAATTCTAAAGTAAATAGATATGGATTTGAGCGAGCTAATCAATTCAGTGCACAACCAGGAGAAAGTGAACATCAAACCGGATTAGCAATGGACATCACTAGTCCCACAGTCAATTTTTATCTAACCCAAAATTTTGGTGAAACTAAAGAGGGCCAATGGTTGCGAGAAAATGCTCCTAAATACGGTTTTATTATTCGCTATCCTGAACATAAAGAATCTATCACAGGATATAGTTATGAACCTTGGCACATTCGTTATATTGGAACTAACCATGCTCCCCAAATTGCAGATAATGATTTAACTTTAGAAGAATATTTAGGTAGAGCTTAAAACTATCTTAATTAAATTTTTTAACTCTTTGATCAAATTAGTCGCAACAAACATAAAAATATTTCTAGCCGGTGACGGCTAGAAACCCTTTTCACTCCTGTCTCACAACTCTATAAACTTGGAGTCTTGACATTAAGCACAACAAATTTTTCACCTTGGTCTGCTTGTAGAGACATTGTAGTATTCGGCGGACAAGGAATAATATCCTTAGCCTCTACTACTTTAGATTCATCACCAATCTGTAGTGTTCCTGTTCCTTCTACAATATAAAAGAATACATTAACTGGTACAGAGTGTTCTCCTACTTCATCCCCTGGCTCTAACACTAAATTCATAATCTGAGCATCATCATTCCTTAATAACCCCTTAGCAATTACTCCTCTTTTGTTCTTGCTACCTTCAACTTGATCCATTTTTATAATTTCCATTAAAATCCTCTCCTTTTTTAATTTATATTCTTGATTATTATTGTTGTTTATTATTTAGCTATACCTAACCAAAAGAAATTAATTAATTCACGTTTAGCTTCTGCAAAATCATATTCATCATTTTGCACTACCATCATTGCTATGCTACGAATAGTTTGAAAAATTGCATTAGCAATTAATTTAGAATTAACTTTCCTAATTTCTCCTTTTTCTTTAGCTTCATCAATCATTTCTGCAAATACCTCTGGTAACTTATTTAAAAACCCTTCAACAGCTTCTAAAGAATGTTTATGCGGCATTCTAATTTCTTGGATTAAAACTGTTGCTAAATGTGGATTTTCTTCTAAATGTTTGAATTGGTGATTGAGAAACATTATTAATTTATCTTTTAAAGAAATATCTTTCTTTTTTACCTTAGTTAAAAAATTAATTTTATTATCAAGTTCAACTGCAAAAATATAATTCAGTATTTCTCGTTTATTACTAAAATAATTATAAACTGTTCCTACTGCTACTCCGCTCTCTTCGGCAATCATCTTTACTTTAGTGTCATGATAACCCTCTTGGGCAAAGACATCAACTGCTTTTTCTCGGAGTAATTCTTTCTTATCCATTTTATCTCTCCTTTCATTTCTAACATCTATTGAATGAAGAGTCATTCAATGAATGGCAAAAAAACATTACCTAGCATTAACTATTTCATATTATCTCCACTTAATAATATATTATACTATCTTAAATACATTATCTGTGATATAAATCACTTTAATTCAAATAATTCTATTCTTTTTTTAATTGGTGCAATTAAATCAAATTCATATTTATCTAATTTTTCAAAAAATGAATTCTTATCACCAATAAAATCATATTCAACAAAATCAGTTTAGCTTTTTTTAAATCACAATCAAAACTCTTTCTATGTAAATAAAAAGATCGTTAGCTTTATTTTTAATAACGCTAACGATCTTTTCTCTTACCATTTATATTTTAACTCCTCTATGCACTTAAGAACTCATCTATATCAGCTTCTACTTCATTGATACCGCTAATTCCAAATTCTTCGACTAATACATTAGCTACATTTTCTGACAAGAAGGCTGGCAACGTTGGTCCTAATTTGATATCTTTAACACCTAAATGTAGTAACGCTAATAATACAATTACTGCCTTCTGTTCATACCAAGCAAGATTATAAGAAATCGGTAGTTCATTAATATCATCTAATTCAAATACTTCTTGTAA
>JBNJFD010000118.1:0-6428 GCA_051746525.1 Bacillota bacterium
TTTACAGATTCTTTTATTGATAATTCAGCAGTATCTACAATTAATTCTGGATTTTCCGGTATTTCATAAGGAGCAGAAACACCTGTGAAATTATCTATTTCACCACTTTTAGCTTTTTTATATAAACCTTTAGGATCTCTATTAGCACAAGTTTCTACATCAGCCTTAACATAAACCTCTACAAAATCACCTTTAGCTCTTTTACGAGCAAAATCTCTCATTTCTTGATAAGGGGAAATAAAAGAAGCTAATACAATTAATCCTGCATCTCTAAATAGCGCAGCTATTTCCGCTATCCTGCGGATGTTCTCATCTCTATCCTCAGCACTAAATCCTAAATCTGAATTTAATCCGTGACGTATGTTATCACCATCTAACCTATAAACTGCTTTACCTTGCTGCAATAATTGTTTTTCTACTTCTACTGCTATAGTAGATTTCCCAGAACCAGATAACCCGGTAAACCAAATTACCTTACCCTGCTGCCCTAAATTTTTACATCTATCTTGATACTTAACTTCTCCTTCATGCCAGACTATATTCTTATCTTCATTATTTTTTTCTGATTTTTCCAATTTTGAACCTCCATTTTAAATTATAAATTATTAGATTTTTCCCAATATTCTTCTTCTTTTAAACATCTAGAAATAAGTTGAGACCTATAAAAATCAAAAGTTTTTAATGTACCCTGAGAAATAAAATTACTCTCTTTAATCTTTTGAGCTAAAAATTCAAATTTGTTAGCTACTTTTTCTCTTTCTTTATCAGTTGCAAATTCTATTTCATCTATATTAAAGCTATCTATTTCTGGTAGTTTATCTAATTTATTAACATTATTTAATCTTTCTATTTCAGCTTCTTTAGCCTTGAGCTCTGCCTCCGTGTTTTCAACCTCATCTTTTAATTTTTCTATTAATTCTTTTCTAAGTTCTAATTGCTTCTTTAATTTTTTCATTGCTTCTTCTCTGCCATGCTCTAAAAAGAAGTGGTCAGGACCACACTTTTCAGAAATAACCTTTTCTAGTTCTTTTCGCTTAGATTCTTCTAATTCCAGCAAAATTTCTCCGACTTTTTCATTAATAAAATCATTTTGGTCCATTAGCAGTTCCCCCCTTTAGATTAAACTAATCTTACTTTAACTATTTGTTCATAAGCTCTTTAAAACCTCTTTTAAATTAAAAATTATTCTTAATATTATTTTTTTGACAATAAAGTTATAATCAAGTAAAATAATAATAAGAATTATTACTATTTCATCCAAAGTTTGGAGGGGTTAGTTTTGAAAATATTAATTGTATTTTATTCTACTTATGGTCATACTTATCAAATGGCTCAAGCCGTTGCTAAAGGTGCTGAGCAAATAGAAGGAGCTGAAGTGGAACTACGCAAAGTTCCTGAAACAATACCCGAAGAAACTTTGCAGGAAATCGGAGCTTTAGAAGCTCAAAAACAATTTTCTGATATCCCAGAATGTAAAGTTGATGAGTTAAAAGAAGCTGACGGTATAATTTTCGGAACTCCAACTCGATTTGGTAATATGGCTGGTCAAATGCGACAATTTTTAGATACCACAGGAAACTTGTGGCAGGGAGGAGATTTAATAGGTACAGTAGGTAGCGTATTTGTTAGTACTGCTAGTCAACATGGAGGGCAGGAAACTACTTTACGCAACTTCCACACAACATTATTACATCATGGCATGATTATTGTAGGATTGCCATATAGTTTTGACGGTCAAACAAGAATGGATGAAATAACTGGTGGTACTCCTTATGGAGCTACAACAATTGCAGATGGAGACGGTAGTAGAATGCCTAGCGATAATGAACTAGAAGCCGCACGATTCCAAGGTAAACATGTTGCTAAAATAACTGCTCAACAAATTCAAGAATAAAGAAATAAGTTCGCTAAATTTTTCAAAATAAAATTCCTTAACAATTAAAAGAGTAGACCTATATAGGTCTACTCTTTTTTTATTAATATTTAAAATGTAGCAACAATTCCACCTTGATATTCTTGTTTAATATATTCTTTTACTTCATCAGAAGTAAGAGCATTAGTCAACTTCTTAATTAATGGATCATCCTTATCTTCAGTTCTAACTGCTAAAACATTAGCATAAGGAGAATCACTACCTTCAATTATAAGTGCATCTTCAGTAGGTACTAAATCAGCTTCTAAAGCATAATTAGTATTAATTACAGCTGCAGTAACATCTTGCAATACTCTAGGCAACTGAGCAGCCTCTAACTCTTCAAATTCCAAATTTTTCGGATTTTCTGCAATGTCTGCTGGAGTAACTTCTAATCCAGCTCCCTCTTCTAGCTTAATTAACCCTTTGCTTTCTAATAACAATAATGAGCGCCCTTCATTTGTAGCATCATTAGGAATAGCTATTGTTGCCCCATCTGGAAGATCCTCTAAACTATCAATTTCTCGAGAATATAAGCCCATTGGTTCTAAATGAATTTTAGCAGTATATGTTAAATCCAACTCTCTTTCTTCTTTAAAATTATTTAAATAAGGAACATGTTGAAAATAATTGGCATCAATACTACCATCACTTAAAGCCAAGTTAGGTGTTACATAATCTGTAAATTCTTTCACCTTTAAAGTAATTCCCTCTTCAGCTAATTTGGGTTTAACTACCTCTTGTAAAATCTTAGCATGTGGTACAGGAGTAGCTCCTACTACAATTTCTTTCTTTTCTGCCTCTTGCTGACCACAACCAACTAACACACCTACAATTAATAATAAAATTAAAACTAAATTTAAATTCTTGCGCATAACTTTTCTCCTCCTCATATTTTTTTAATAAATAATAAACAATTGAATTTAATTATTTATTATCTATTATTTTTATCATTGTCCTTCTTCAATATTCTCAATTATCAATTACTCTTATGGTCTAACTTATTTGCTATCCAGTTACCCAAAGTCTGTACTCCTTGAACTAAAATAATTAATAACAACACAGTTTTTACCATGATTACTGTCTCAAAACGATGGTACCCATACCGCACTGCTATATCACCTAATCCTCCAGCTCCAATCGCCCCTGCAATAGCAGAGAAACCAATTAAAGTAATAGCAGTAATCGTCAACCCCAAAGTCAAAGATGGCAGGGCCTCAGGCAATAATACTTTAGTAATGATCTCCCAAGGTGTTGCTCCCATTGATTCAGCAGCCTCTATCACACCATTATCCACTTCTTTTAAAGAACTTTCTACAATCCTACCAATAAAAGGTATTGCCGCAATAGTTAGCGGCACAACAGCTGCTGTAGTACCAATTGATGTATTGACTAAAAGCCTAGTAAAAGGAATTAATGCTACCATTAATACTATAAAAGGTATAGAACGAACAATATTAATAATACCACTTAATATAAAGTTTAGATATTTATTACTCAAAATATTATCTTTTTCTGTAACTACTACTCCTACTCCTAAGGGGACTCCAAATATTGTAGAAATAAGCATGGAAACCCCTACCATATATAAAGTCTGCTGAACTCCTGCAATCATTAAATCCAAATCTTTAATAATGAATGCAAACAGATTCTTCATCAGTAATCACCTCAATTCTTACATTATCTCTATTCTGCAAATAATTAATAGCGGTTTCAATTTGTTCTAAATCACCTGTTAATTCAATCATCAAAGTCCCAAATGGAATTTCTTGAATCTTATCTATATTCCCATATAGAATATTAGCGTCTATCTGATATTTATGTACTAAATCTGATACTAATGGCTCACTAGCTGAATCACCTACAAAACAAACTTTTATTAAACGCCCATGCTCAGGATTTGCTACCGTTACTCGTGATAATAACTCTTCTGGTACATTAGCATTAATAATTCGCTGTACAAATTTCTTAGTTACTTCTTTTTCAGGCTTAGTAAAGATATCAATCACTTCACCAACTTCAACTATATCTCCACCTTCTAAAACAGCTACTTTAGTACAAATTTCTTTAATAACTCCCATCTCGTGGGTAATCAAGACAATAGTTATTCCCAATTTATTGTTAATATCTTTTAATAAATCTAAAATAGAATGTGTTGTTTCAGGATCTAATGAAGATGTCGCCTCATCACATAACAAAACCTTAGGATCATTAGCTAAAGCTCGAGCTATGCCTACCCTCTGCTGCTGTCCTCCACTAAGTTGGCTGGGATAAACATTGGCTTTGTCTGCTAAGCCCACTAACTCTAATAATTCTTTTACTTTACTTTTAATTTCCTCTTTATCTTTATCAGCAATTTCTAAAGGAAAAGCAACATTAGCTGCTACAGTACGAGAATTTAACAAATTAAAATTTTGAAAAATCATCCCTAATTCTTTACGGGCATCACGCAGCTCTTTTGTACTTAAAGAAGTCAAATCTTGACCATCCACAATTATTTGCCCTGCAGTAGGCTCTTCTAACAAATTCAAGCATCTAACAAAACTACTTTTCCCTGCTCCACTAGGACCAATAATTCCAAAAATCTCTCCCGGTTCTATTGTTAAATCAACTCCTGACAATGCTACTACTTCTTTTTCTTCACTAGAATATATCTTTTTAAGATTTCTTATCTCAATCATTTAACCAAACCCCTTTTGGATATTATAATACTAAAGCCTCTTCCCGACAAGAGAAGAGGCTTTTAATCATTTTATTTCCTCTTATCACTCAGCTAGTAACTGCAGGAGTTAGCACCGGATGTTCTTAGAAACATTGGTTGCCGGGCTTCAGCGGGCCAGTCCCTCCACCTCTCTGGATAAGAATTATCCTATTAAATTATATCTTTTTACCCATAGTAACACTTGTACATTATTTTGTCAAGAAGTCTAAAGTAAATGATTAAACAAAATTAATGTCCTCTCATCTCACTTTTATAAAATAATAAAATTCAAATTATTTTGAAGGAATTTTAATTTAAATGTAGAACTTTAACAGTGTAAGTTTTAATTAATTAAAACTATTTTTTAAAATAAATCATTTGTTTGTTGACTTTCTAATAACAGAGGCAATAAATAATTTATTATAAATTATTTTATATATATATATTAAAAAATCAAATTTGAATTCTAGTACTTTAAACTATTAAAACTATTATTACATAAGGAAGTGGTTTGTATTGTCTCTGTTATTTAGCATAGTGCTTGTTGTTATTATTGTTTTAGGTAGTATTTACATATTTCTGAAATCACAAAAAAAGAAGCCTACTAAAATTGAACCTTACCATAGTGAAAGTTTTAACCACTTTATAACTACTTTAAAAAACCTAGATAACAATGACCAACAAGAGTAGTATAAATAATATTTTCTGCCTTTCTTTTACTTTTTCTCTCCAAACTGTTGTATAATTGTATTCAATGAGGGTCTCCTCTTTTTTGTGTTTTGTATAGTCTCTTAACACTTTATCAAAATAAGGAGCCCCTTTTTTAATTTTTGTTCTAAATCAAACTAAAGATTCTGGTGAAGCAATTGTCCTAATTTATTCTAATTCAAATAATGGGGTGCTTAAATATCTTTCTCCAGTATCAGGAGCTATAGTTACTACCCTTTGATCTACTTCTAATTTAGCAGCTACTTCTATAGCTGCTGCTACTGCTGCTCCAGAAGAAATACCAGCTAAAATGCCTTCTTCTGCCGCTAGTGCCCGGCTAACTTCTTGAGCTCTATCATTATCTATTTTAATCACTTCATCTAACAATTCTACTTCTAATACCTCTGGAATAAATCCAGCTCCAATACCTTGAATTTTATGAGGTCCCGGTTGACCACCACTAATTACAGGAGAATCAGTTGGTTCTACAGCTATAATTTTTATTCCTTCTATCTCTTCTTTTAATGTTTCACCTGTTCCTGTTATTGTCCCTCCAGTTCCTACTCCTGCTACAAAAGCATCTACTTCCCCATTAGTATCTTTTATAATCTCTTGAGCTGTTGTTTTACGATGAACATCTGGATTAGCTGGATTGTTAAACTGCTGCGGCATATAATAATCTTCATTTTGGCTAGCTAATTCTTTAGCTTTATCAATTGCTCCCGGCATTCCTCCATCACCAGGGGTAAGTACTAATTCCACCCCATAAGCTTTTAAAATCTTTCTTCGTTCTACACTCATACTCTCCGGCATAGTTAAAATTACATTATATCCTTTCGCTCTCCCTACCAATCCTAAACCAATCCCTGTATTACCGCTAGTAGGCTCAACAATAGTTCCACCTGATTTTAATTCTCCCGCTTTTTCTGCTTCTTCAACCATATTTAAAGCAATTCTATCCTTAATACTTCCTCCAGGATTAAAAGCCTCTAATTTAACTAATACTTCAGCACTACCTTCTTTTACAATATTATTAAGTTTAACCAACGGTGTCCCACCAATTAATTCTGTTATATTTTCTGCTATCATTTTTAGTCCCCCTTTAAA
>JBNJFD010000119.1:0-6346 GCA_051746525.1 Bacillota bacterium
GTCACACCATCAATCACTCCTAGACTAACTGCTTCCTTTATTTGGTCTAAATTCGCTGTATCAAGAAAAAATTTCATCAGTATGCCCCCCTTATAAATTTTTCTCAGCAGGTCAAAAATTTGACCTGCTGAGAAGTAATTAATTATTTTACATCTTCTTTAGTAATTAATTTCAACTTAGCTGGATAATAATCCTTCAATTCTTTATCATTAGCAATCATCTGGGCTTTTTCAATTGCCATTTCCCCCATCAAATCAGGCTGTTGAGCAATTGTTGCTTCCATTTCTCCATCTTTAATTGCTGTCATTGCATCTTCAATTGCATCAAATCCAACAACCATTGTATCATCTAATTGCTCAGCAGATTTTAATGCCTCTATTGCACCTAAAGCCATACTATCATTATGAGCAAAAACAGCATCAATGTCTTTTTCTGCTTCTAAAATATTTTCCATCTCTGTCATCCCTTCAGCTCGGTCAAAACCAGCTGGCTGACTCGCAATTACCTCAATATCACTATATTGCTCAATCCCCTTATTAAAACCTTTGCCTCTATCACGAGCTGCAGAAGTTCCAGGAATACCTTCTAATTCAACAATTTCACCCTCTTCTCCTAGTTCTTCCGCTATATATTCAGCTGCCATTTCGCCACCTTTTACATTATCAGAAGCAATATGAGTTACTACTTGACCATCACTAGCAGATCTATCTACAGTAATCACAGGAACCCCTTGCTCATTAGCAGACTTAACTGCTGGCGTAATTGCATCTCCATTAACGGGATTAATAACTAACACATCAATTTGTTTGACTAATAAATCTTGAACACTATTCAGTTGTTCAGAAGCATCATTCTGTGCATCAGCAACCTCTAACTCAATATCCATTTCTTCAGCCTGCTTTTGAGCACCTTTCTTCATATCAACAAAAAATGGATTGTTCTGAGTCGAAACTGCAAATCCTACTGTTAATTTTTCTTCTTCTTGACCATCATCATCACCAAAGATCCAAAAAGCACCTGCATTAACTGATAAAGTCAAGACCAATAAAGCAACTACACCTAAAATTATCCCTTTCTTATTAAACATTAACTAAAACCTCCTTTAGTTATTATTCATTTTTTTTATTACGCCGATCTAAATAAATTGCAAGTAAAATAACTATTCCTTTAGCTACTAACTGATAAAATGAGGATACATTTAATAAGGTTAAACCATTATTAATTACTCCCATAATTAAAGCACCGATTAAAGTACCAGTGATCCCACCACGGCCGCCAGTCAAACTAGTACCTCCTAATACTACAGCAGCAATTGCATCTAATTCATATCCTGACCCAGCTGTTGGTTGAGCTGAATTCAAGCGCGCTGAAAGGATAATTCCACTTAGTGAGGCCATAAAACCACTAATAGCAAACACAGTAGTTTTAATAAACTTGGTTTTAATACCTGATAGTTTTGCTGCTTCTTCACTACCACCAATCGCATAAACATAGCGCCCAAATGGTGTTTTTTTCAACACAATATAGCAGATAATTAACACTGCCACTAAAATAATCACAGGTACAGGAATTGGCCCTACCTTACCACCTCCTAAAAACTGAAATGCATCATTAAAACCAGAAATAGGACGACCATCAGTATAAATCAAGGTTAAACCACGAGCAATACTCTTCATGGCTAGAGTAACAATAAAAGCTGGCATTGCTAAACGAGAAATTACTAAGCCATTGAATAATCCCAAGCTAGTTCCTGCTATTAAGCCACCAATAATAGCGATTACCATATTCATACCACTAGTTAATAGTCCCGCAGTCACTGCACTAGCAAAAGCCATTACAGAACCTACTGATAAATCAATTCCACCAGATAAAATTACAAAAGTCATCCCAAATGCTAATAAAGCATTAATCGAAGTCTGAGTTACTACATTAAATAAGTTAGTTACTGTTAAAAAATTTTCACTTAAAAGAGATAAAACAACCATAATACCTAATAAACCAAGTCCTGTTTTGAATTGAGTAAGCGATTTTATTTTTCCCAATAAAGTAGCTCCTAAGCCCATTTGAGCTTGTTCTTGTGATTGTTGATTCAATTCACGTCCCCCCCTGTCGCTAAATTCATTATTTTTTCTTGGGTTGCCTGTTCAGCATCTAATTCTCCAGCAATTTGATGCTCATGCATCACTAAAATACGGTGACTCAAATTTAATACTTCCGGCAATTCAGAAGAAATCAAAATCACTGCTACTCCTTGTTCAACAAAATCATTAATCAGATTATAAATTTCTCTTTTAGCTCCTACATCTATCCCACGAGTTGGATCATCTAAAATTACTAATTCTGGTTCGGTGCTTAATACTTTAGCAATTACTACTTTTTGTTGATTTCCACCACTAAGACTTTTAACTAAACGCTTTTCATCAGGCGTTTTGATTGACAAATCATCAATATATTCAAGAGCCAAATCGCCTTCCTTCTCCTGGTTAATCAAACCGATATTCTTAATTCTGTCTAAAATTGATAAAGAAATATTGTGTTCTACACTCTCAGTCAATACTAAGCCTTCTTCTTTGCGATCTTCACTCAAGTAATAAAAACCTAGATCAATTGCTTGTTTAGGAGAATTGATCTCAATTTGTTCTCCTTGATAATATATCTCTCCCGCTTCAGGTTCAAAAACACCATAGATTGTTTTGGCTAATTCTGTACGACCAGCCCCCATTAAACCAGCTATTCCTAGTACTTCACCTTTATACACATCAAAGGAAGCCTCTTCTACTTTGTCAGGCACCGATAAATTTTTCACTTCTAAAATCTTTTTACTGCGGTTATTTTTAATCTCAGGAAATCTTTCTGCTATATCCCGTCCGACCATCATTCGGACTAGTTCATCACGATTAGTATCTGCTACTTCTACTTCACCAACCTTTGCACCATCACGCAGCACAGTAACTCGGTCACAAATTTTAAATATTTCTTCAATTTTATGAGAAATATAGATGATAGAAATTTGCTGCTCTCTTAAACGTTCTATTAAATCAAATAATAATTCTGCTTCGCCAGGTGTTAAAGATGATGTCGGCTCGTCCATAACTAGTACTTCTGCCTCTTGTGAAATGGCCTTTGCAATCTCTACCATTTGTTGGCTGCCGATATTTAAATCTCTAACTTTAGTTTCAGGATCGATAGCTACTCCTAATTGATCTAATACATCAGATGTTTTCTCTTTCAAATCAGCAAAGTCTAAGAAAATACCATTTACCTTTTCCCGGCCTAAGAATACATTCTCTGCAACTGTTAAGTCAGGTAGTAGCTTTAATTCTTGGTGGATAATCGATAATCCCGCTTGTTGTGCTTCTCTAGGACCAGAAAAATCTACTTCTTCTCCTTTAAAATATATCTGACCACTATCTTGCTGATGAATACCATTTAATACTTTCATCAAAGTTGATTTTCCCGCTCCATTTTCTCCTAATAAAGCATGAATTTCTCCTTTATATAAATCTAAATTTACTTCATCCAAGGCTTTTACTCCGGGAAAAGTTTTAGTTATATTCTTCATCTCTAAAATCAAATCTTGACTCATTAAAAATCAACTCCCGAAATCAAAATTATATTAGCAAAGGGGATTACTTCACCACTCCTTACAATTCCTTTAGTATCTGTAGTTAATTTTTTAAATTTTTTATGAGTACAGGTTGTTATTTCTTTAACTCCAACTTGGGCCAACAATTCTTTAGTTTCATCCCACAATTGCGGACTTTCCTCTTTCATTTCTTCAGCTACTACTGCTCCTTCAACTACTAAGTCATCTAATACAGCAGCTAACACTTCTTTAAATTTAGGAGTACCAGGTTGCAAAGCTAAATCTACTCTTTCAACTTCGCGCGGAATTGGTAAGCCGGAATCACAAATCACCAATCTATCTTTATGACCCATTTCTGCTATCACACGTGATAATTGATTGTTTAAAATTCCATCTTTCTTCATCATTAGCCCTCCTTTTGCTGTTTGAATTTTCTGACTTCTTTGTTAGTTGGTAATGATGGCTGAGCCCCTTCGGCTGTAACTGATAAAGCAGCAACTTGCGATGCATATTCAACTGCCTCTTCTTCGCTCCAACCCCTCTGTAACCCATAAGCAAATCCACCAGCAAAAGCATCTCCAGCAGCAGTTGTATCAACAACATTCACTGACACAGCAGTAAAGTTTTTTACCTTATTTTGACTATACAAAGTGACCCCTTGTACTCCTTTAGTTAATAAAACATTATCTACTCCCAATTCAAGTAGCTTATTAGCACGAGCACCTCTACTTTCTAGTTCAGGCAGCAAAGATTTTAATTCACCTTCATTAGGTAGTAAATAATCTACATTTTCATAAATTTTAGGTGTTAAGTCTTTCACCGGGGCTGGATCCAATAATACTTGTGTTTCTGCTTCAGCAGCTAACTTAATAATCTGCTCAATTGTAGCTAGCGGAATTTCTAATTGTAATAAAATCAATCCTGCCTTTTGTATCTTCTCCTTATGCTCAGCAATTAATTCTGGAGTTAAATGATTATTAGCACCAGGAACAATTATAATTCGATTATCTCCATCTGATTCAACAGTTATATTAGCAATTCCAGTACTAACATCTAATCTATAAACATCTTCAGTATTTACTCCACCTTTTTCTAGATTAGCGAGCAAATCTTCGCCAAAATAATCATTACCACAAGCTCCGATAAATTTGACATCTGCCCCTAATTTAGCAGCAGCTAATGCCTGATTAGCTCCTTTACCTCCAGGAACTTGATGAAAATTTTCACCTACTATCGTTTCTCCCTTTTTGGGAAAGTTTTTAGTTTTGACTACTAAATCCATATTCATACTACCAATTACTAAAATTTTATCCCCCATTATAAATACCTCCTTTTACTATTATAAAAGCATCGGTAACGTTTTCGAAAAATGGATAAAAATAATCCCATTGAACTTAATCTTTTTTATATTGGGCACTAGATGTTCTTTCGACTAATTCCGCCGCTAACACTTGATCAGTTTCTATTTCATCTTCACCCTCTAAACTATTAATTAATAATTCTGCCGCCTCTACTCCTAATTTATATTCTGGTTGCGAAACAGTGGTTAAAGCAGGTCGAATAACTGAAGATACTTCTATATCATCATAGCCAACAATTGAAATATCTTCAGGAATCTTTAGGCCTTGCTCAAAAACTGCTTCATAAGCTCCTAAAGCCATTAAATCATTAGCAATAAATACAGCAGTAGGTCGTTCAACAAGTTGAAGCAACTGTTTCATTTCTTCATAGCCTGATTGGCTACTATAATCACCTTCTCTAATCCATTCTTTAGTGCTTTCAAGACCATTATTTTCTAACGCTTCTTTAAATCCAGCCAACCTATCTTGAGCTGGCTTTACTTTTAAATTACCACTAATATGTGCTATTTTTTCATGCCCTAAATTAATCAAATGCTGTGTTGCCTTATATGAAGCAGCTTGATTATCAATTACTACGGCTGGAAAACCAGCTCCAGGAATTTTACGATCAATCTGAACTACTGGAAAATTCTCTGCAGCTAATTCAGCTAATTCTTTCTTGTTTTCTTCATTAATTGCCAGCGAAACAATCATCCCATCTACTTGTTTACT
Organism: Bacillota bacterium; assembly: GCA_051746525.1. GTDB lineage: Bacteria > Bacillota > Halanaerobiia > Halobacteroidales > Halobacteroidaceae > Halanaerobacter. Next base: position 5,659 of record JBNJFD010000119.1, read on the forward strand.
TTTCATTAACTCAATCGCTTCTTTTTCACCCTGAGTGTGATTATCAGTATTGCAAAAGATAACTGAATAGCCGGCTTCTTTAGCCTTATCTTCAATTCCTTTTGCTACTTCAGGAAAAAATGGATTACTTATGTCAGGTATTACTAATCCTAAAGTATGTGTTTTATTTAGGACTAATCCCCGTGCTATACCATTAGGATTGTAATTTAGTTCATTAATTACTTCTTCAATTTTTTGTTTAGTCTCATCACTTACATCTGGTTTATCATTTAAAACTCGAGAAACTGTTGTCGGTGAAACCTCCGCCTTTTCAGCAATATCTTTGATTGTAACCCCCACAATATATCCTCTCCTTATTTCAACTTTGAAAACGATTACGTTAACGTTTTCATTACAATTAATAAAAAAGAATCCACTTTATCTAGAAAAAACTACTCGCAAAACGAGAAGATTTTCCCCTGATAATGTGGATTCTTATTAGTTAGTTATATTATAAGTTATATTCCACTAAAAATTATTAGTTTATTTAATTTCAATTATATTATAATTATCTTATCTAAATTTGTCAAACTTGATTTTGGTTTTTTGCTAACTACTAATTTTTAAATTCTTGCTGATACAATAAAGTCGGCGGCTCTTCCTGTACTAATCTTGTTTCTAAATTATAGTGGTTGATAAAATCAATCAA
>JBNJFD010000120.1:0-6272 GCA_051746525.1 Bacillota bacterium
GTCAATTGCCTTTAACTCTTACTTGCCCTTCCACTACTTCTAATCTATCTTCTGCATAGAGCTTAATTGCTTGTGGATAAATCTGATGTTCTTGTTCTAAAATGCGATTAGCCAATGTCTCTTCTGTATCATCCTGTTTCACTTCTACTGCAGCCTGCAGAATAATTGGTCCTGTATCCATTCCTTCATCTGCAAAGTGAACAGTACAACCGGCTATTTTAACTCCATAATCTAAAGCCTGCTTTTGAGCGTGAAGCCCTTTAAATGCCGGTAATAATGACGGATGAATGTTCATAATCTGATTGCGATACTGCCTAATAAAATAAGGACTCAATAACCTCATAAACCCTGCCATTACTACTAACTCTACACCTTGATCCTTCAATCTATCAACCATCTCTTGTTCAAAATCTTCATTGTTTTCATAATCAGCAGGATTAATATAGCAATTATCTATCTCATGTTTTTCTGCTCGAGCTAAAGCTCCAGCCTCTTGTTTATCACTAATTACTAATTTTATCTCTGCTGGAATTTCTCCTGCCTCAATTGCAGCAATTATCGACTGCAAGTTAGTACCTCTTCCTGAGGCTAATACACCTATTTTTAGCATTTATGCCACCCACCAATCATAATTGATAATTGAAAATGGATAATGAACAATTAAATTCATCAAAATCAAACCCTCTCATTTAAATCAGATTTTTTCTTTTGCTGTTTAATTGTCAATTCTCAATTATCCATTGTCAATTGTACTTCATTCTCTCCTGGTTTTACTTCACCAATCATATAAGCTTCTTCTCCTAATTCTTGAGCTGTTTCCATGACTTCTTCTGCTTGCTCAGCAGGTACTACTAAAGTCATTCCAATTCCCATATTGAACGTACGGTACATTTCTTTAGTTTCAACTTCACCATACTGTTGAATTAAATTAAATATTTGTGGTCGCTGCCAACTAGAAGAATCTATAACAGCTGTAGTTCCTTCAGGCAATACTCGTGGTAAGTTTTCTATTAATCCACCACCTGTAATATGAGCAATCCCATTAACTTGATATTGGTCTAAAATCTCTAATACTGATTTAACATATATTTTAGTAGGCTTTAATAATTCCTGTCCTAAAGTTCCATCTAAACCATCAAGTTTTTGCTCTGTATCATAGCCCTGCAATTCAAAAAATATTTTTCTAACTAGTGAATACCCATTACTATGAATTCCATTAGATCCCAAACCAATAATTTTATCTCCGACTTCAATATCTTCTCCCGTAATAATTTGTTCACGATCCACAATTCCTACTACAAATCCAGCTATGTCATATTCTCCAGCAGAATAAAAGTCAGGCATTTCAGCAGTTTCCCCACCAATTAAAGCACATTCAGCCTGTTTACATCCTACAGCAATCCCCTTTACTACTTCAGCAGCAGCATCAGGGTTAAGCTTTCCTGTAGCTAAATAATCAAGAAAAAATAACGGTTTAGCGCCCTGGGCCAAAATATCATTAGCACACATTGCTACCAAATCTATTCCTATACTATCATGTTGTTCGGTCATAAAAGCTATCTTCAATTTAGTTCCCACTCCATCAGTTCCCGATACAAATACTGGGTTCTGATAATCACTTAAATCAGGAGCAAATAAAGCACCAAAACCACCTAATCCTGTTAAAACTTGATCAGTAAAAGTTTCAGCAACGGCTCCTTTTACTTTATCAACAGTTTCTTCTCCAGCTTCAATATCTACTCCAGCATCTTTATAAGTTAATCCCACTATTTTTCACCACCCGATATTAATAATTGACAATCTACAATTACTCAAAACTCAACTTCCCTGTTCCTTTTCCAATTGGATAGTTGCCATCAAAACATGCTGTACAAAAACCACAATCAGCATCTATAGAACTCAATAATCCTTCTATACTTAAATAAGTTAAAGAATCAGCATCAATATGCTTTCGAATACCGTCTATATCATTTTGGGCAGCTATTAATTCCTTGCGGCGGGAAGTATCCATCCCATAATAACAAGAATGGGTTACAGGAGGAGAAGATATAGCAAGATGAACTTCTGCTGCTCCAGCTTCTCTAACCATTCTAATAATTTGTTTACTAGTTGTACCCCGCACAATAGAATCATCTACTAAAACAACTTTTTTATCTTTAATAATGTCTTCAATTGGATTCAACTTAATTCTAACTTTTAAATCTCTAATTTCTTGAGTTGGTTGAATAAAAGTTCGCCCAACATAACGGTTTCGCAAAATTCCTTTTTGATAAGGTATCCCTGATTCCTCTGCTAAACCTAAAGCTGCTGTAATCCCAGAACTAGGCACTGGAACTACTATATCAGCATCTATATCAATTTCTTTTGCCAGCTGTCGTCCCATTTCTTTACGAGCTAAATGAACATTCTGACCAGCAATTACACTATCAGGACGAGAAAAGTATATATATTCAAAAACGCAGGCTTTACTCGGCTTTTTTTCTGTATAAAAAGTACTAGTTATTCCATCGTCATCAATTACTATTAACTCACCCGGCTTAACATCTCTAATATGCTCTGCCCCAATAATATCAAAAGCACAAGTTTCTGAAGCCACTACATAACTATCTCCTAGTTTTCCTACAGATAGAGGTCTAAACCCCTGCGGGTCTCGAGCAGCCATTAAATTATTCTCAGTTAAGGCCACAATACTAAAAGCTCCTGTTATCTGCTGAAAACTATGCTTCAAAGCTTCCATAATACTATCTTTAAAAGACCTTGCTACTAAATGTGCAATTACTTCTGTATCTAAAGTAGAATGGAAAATAGAGCCCTGCGATTCTAGATTCTTTCTCATTTCTGCTCCATCAACTAAATTACCATTATGGGCAATTGCTAAATCACCTTTAATCGAATTAGTTAATAAAGGTTGAGCATTGGCCATCATACTAGATCCTGTAGTAGAATAGCGAACATGTCCTACTGCCGATTGGCCCTGTAATTGCTCTAATTTATCCTCATCAAAGATATTAGTTACTAGTCCCATATCTTTATGCAGGTTAAATTCCCCATTATTATTAACACAAATTCCTGCACTCTCTTGGCCCCGATGCTGTAGTGCATGCAGACCTAAATAAGTTAAATTAGCTACATCTGAACTGTGATCAGGAGAATAAATACCAAAAACACCGCATTCTTCCTCCATTTTGTCCCTACTTACCCCAGATTTTCTGGAACAATTGCTTGTCATCTCAATTTCAGCTCCTTTATTTCAAATAACGGTTAGTATTAATTATTCAGTCAACCGTTTAATAATTTCTTGATAAGCACCCTCTACTTCTCCTAAGTCTCTTCTAAATCTATCTTTATCAAGCTTTTTAGCTGTTTCACTATCCCAAAAGCGGCAAGTATCTGGCGAAATTTCATCACCTAAATATATTTCTCCATCTGCAGCAACACCAAATTCAAGTTTGAAGTCTACTAAATCAATCCCCTTTTCTGCTAAAAAATCAACTAAAATATCATTAATTTCAAATGCTAACTCACTAATCTCTTCTAATTCCTCTTCTGTTGCTAGTTCTTCAGCAAAAATATGATAACGATTAATCATTGGATCTCCTAATTCATCATCTTTATAATAAAATTCTAACACTGGCTGTGATAGTTCCGTTCCCTCTTCTAGACCTAATCTCTCTGCTAAACTACCTGCTGCAATATTTCTCATTACTACTTCTACTAAAATAATATCTAACTTCTTAACCAGCACATCTGTCTCATTTAGTTTTTCAATAAAGTGTGTTGGAATTCCCTTTTTCTCTAACAATTCAAAGAATATAGTTGAAATCTTAGCATTCATTTCACCCTTATCAATAATTTGTCCCTTTTTCTGACCATCAAAAGCCGTAGCATCATCCTTATATTCTACAATTACCTGGTCTTCATTAGTAGTACTATATACTTTCTTTGCTTTGCCTTCATAAATCATCTCTTGCTTTTCCATAATTAATTCTCCTCTCTTAATTTAAGAAATTATCAATTGTCAATTCTCCATTTATAATAGTTACCTTTATTCTAAATCTATATTCAGCTTAGCAGCATACTCTTTTACTACTTCTTCAGTCTTACTGACAGCTGTCCCAATATATTGCTCGGGGTTAGTTAATAATTTTTTCTGTTTAGCATTGAATTGTTCTACATAAGGCGCTAATTCTTCTTTTTCTACAGCTAATTCTCGCAAAGTACTTCCTGTCTCTTCTGCTTCTAAAGTGAGCTTCCGCACTGCTTCATGAGCATCAGGATGTCCATAAGATGCTAGTAAAATATATAGTGGCTCTGCTACTATCATTTCTTTGTTCTGGTCAAAATTTTTCTCAATATTCTCATGATCCACTACTAACTTCTCTCCTACTCTAATTAAGCGATTTACAGAAGATAACAAACCAACTATTAATTCAGGAATGAATCTACTAGAAGCAGAATTAGTCAAATCACGTTGGTGTTCAGAAATTTGATCTTGATAAAGAGTCATCATCCGCGGCATAAATTCTTTCCACATACTTTTAACATTTTCATAATTAATTGGATTTCTTTTATGAGGCATAGTTGAAGAACCAACTTGATCTTCCCCAAAATATTCTCCTACTTCAGCAATTTCAGAACGCTGTAGATTTCTCATATCATCACTAAAATTAGCTAAAACTCCAAAACAAGAAACTAAAGCATGCACAAAATCAGTCAAGTATTCTGGTTCTACAATTTGAGTAGAGTGACTAGCTGCTTCTAATCCTAATTCTGCTAATACATCTGCTTCAAAAGACTCTGGTTCCTCAAAGAACAGGTGACTAGCATTATAAGCCCCCACTGCTCCAGCTATCTTTCCTTTCAATTGTTGACTTGCCTTTTCGACCTCTTGAATTCGATTACCAAATCTACTTACATATTCAGCAATACTAAATCCAAAAGTAACTGGTACTGCATGCTGCCCGTGAGTTCGTCCTACTTGGACAGTTTCTTTTTCTCTTAATGCTATTTCCATTAATAACTTTTCTAATTTTTTGAGTGTAGGTAAGATTAATTCTTCAGCAGCTTTTTTATAACGTAGGGAATTAGCTGTATCTACAATATCGAAGGATGTTGTGGTGAAATGAATATAAGGTTTAGCCTCTTCACTAACTCTCTTTTGAATACAATTAACTAAAGCCCTAATATTATGTTTCGTTTTCTTTTCTTCTTCATAAACCTCTTCTGTACTTAAATCTGCAATAGCATCTTCTACTTCAGCAACTACTTCATTTGAACAAATATCTCTTTTGGCCAAAGCTTTTACTAAAGCTAACTCTACTTGTGCTTGATACTGCACCTTAGAATTTTCAGATAAATAAGTAGAATAATCATTAAATTCATTTTCTCGTAAAGAATAACGATGATCTAATGGACTAATATTTTCAAAAATATCTCTTGTTTTCATTTAAATTTTTCCTCCTCATAAGAGTTACTACATATAAATGTTATAAAAATAAAAAATCTAAATAAACTTCCTTAAAGTACAAAAGAAGCTTATTTAGATATAGCTATCCTTTAGCTTCTCATGTAGCCAGACAATTTAAGGTCGTCTAGTAGAAACATGCAAACCATATTTTTGCACATATACAATGAGTAATGTTCGGTTATTATTCCTATTTAGTTTTATGATATCAATTTAAACATTAATTTTCAAGTATAAACGAATTATAAATTAATAATCTCTTGTTTTATTCGCCCTCATTATCTTTATTGCTGCTCTAAGTATTTTTGGTATCCTAACTCCTCTACTTCTTGCGCAGTTTCTTCAACTGCTTCAGCCATATCTGCTTTATACTGGCTAAACTGTTCTCTAATCTCTGCATCTGCTACTCCAAGAATTTGAATTGCTAATAAAGCAGCATTTTTAGCTCCATTAATAGCTACTGTAGCAACAGGAACTCCCCCTGGCATTTGAACGATTGAATATAAAGAATCAACACCACTTAATTTAGATGTTTTTACCGGCACTCCAATTACCGGAATAGAAACCTCTGCCGCTGTCATACCCGGCAAATGAGCTGCACCACCTGCCCCTGCAATAATCACATCAATTCCTTTTTCTTCAGCCTGTTCTGCATACTGCGTTACTCGTTTAGGAGTACGATGTGCAGAAACTACTGTTAACTCATATGGAATCTCAAACTCATCTAATACTTTAGCTGCTTCTTTCATTACTGGCAAATCAGAATCGCTACCCATAATAATACCAACCTTAACTGACATATTCTCAC
>JBNJFD010000121.1:0-6251 GCA_051746525.1 Bacillota bacterium
TCTATTTCCCAGGCTTCTTTTATTTCATTTACTCTTTCTTGATCTACATCACAGATTGCAGTTAATTCTGCCTGTGGTATTTTAAAGGCAATATTTTCTGCGTGCTGTTTTCCCAGTCTTCCAAGACCAACCATTGCTAATTTGATATTTTCCAATTTTAATACCCCCAGTAAATATTAATTATTTTTCAGGCCAAATTTTAGCATCCTCATCATATAACCAGGTGTGCTCGGGAATATCAATTCTATCAGTCCAGGGATTAGACTCTAGATGTCTAATCATCCAGCAGATATACATTGCATAACCTGGAGCAGATGTTTGAGGATGTGATATACCACCAGGGATTGTTACTGTATCATTATGAGTTACTCTGACCACATCATCATCTAAAAAGGCGGCTCCAAAACCCTGAGGTTTATTAAATCTATAATAATATACTTCAGGCTGAGCATGACTGTGAGGTGGAAAACTTGACCATTTACCCGGATAAGTAATTGACTCTCCCATAACCATATTAGAATAAGGAGCAGTTTCATAATCAAAAACTGTTCTTACCTTTCTGGTAGCTGTATTATTCATTAAACCATCACCAAACATGTCAACTCTGCAGTCTTCTGGTTTGTAAAAGACTGAGCCAAAATCATTTTCATTTCTGGTTTTCTGAACTAAAACTTCAGAGTCAGCTAAAGCTTCAATTTTGACTTCAGTGTTTTTGCTTACATGAAGTACCCATGGTTCCTCGTCAAAAGATGATTCTCTTTCCGCGTTTTCTTGATTATTTTCCCACTTAAAACTAACCTTACCTTCAATTAGAAGAAAAGCAGCTTCTTTTTCGGGGCTTAAATTATTAAACTCTTCACCTTTTTTTAACTTTAATACACCAACATCCATTAACATTGTGCTGTACTTGCCATCTAATTCAGTTATCTTATTATAACCATATTCTAATTCATTCTCTTTTTCTATTAACATTTTAGACTCCTCCTAAATTATCTAGTCTCGAACTACTCTCTCTCCATGTTCTTTTTTCTTTTCTTCTATAAATTCTTTGATCTCCTCTGCAGTAGGCATTGCATCTGAACAGCTGTGAGCTGAAACCAGCATTGATGCTGAAGCACTGCCAAATTCTAAAGCGTCAAGAATATCCCAGTCCTCTAACAAACCATAGATAAAGGCTGAAGCATAAGCATCTCCACCGCCAAAAGATTTGATCATTTCTACAGGGAAAATCTTAACATCATAACTTTCGCCTTCTTTAGTATAGGCAGTTGAACCCTCTTTACCATGTTTAATAACAACTAATTTACTGTTAAAACTAAACCAGTGCTCTGCAACTTCTTTATCAGTTCTATCCTCTTCTTTAATTATTTTTTCCATATAGTTGAATTCAGATCGTGATCCAATAATTATATCACTTTTTTCTGCTACCTTGGTATAATAAATCCCTGTTTCATCTTCATTTTTCCAGGAATATGGACGATAATCAATATCAAAAATAACCTTAACATTATTTTTAACAGCATATTCCACTGCTAATAAAACTGCCTGACGAGAAGGCTCAGCTGACAAAGCAGTACCAGAAATTAATAGGACTTTTGACTTCTTAATATAATCTTCATTTATATCATCTGTACAAAGTTTTAAATCAACTGCTTCATTTCGGTACATTAAAATACTGCTTTCTGTTTTACTTTTAATCTCTGTAAAAGTTAATCCAGTCTTAGCACCAGACTTATCAACAGGCATATTTGAAATATCAATACCCTCATTCTCAAAATACTGCAGAACATAATTTCCAAACTGATCATCTGCAACTCTACCAATAAAACCTGTTTCTTTATTTAAACGAGCCATTCCAATTGCTACATTAGCAGGAGAGCCACCTACATATTTTGTGAAAGTTTCTGTTTCTTCCAAAGTTGTATAGAGTTCATTAGCATTTAAATCTACTGCTGCTCTACCAAGTGCAATTAAATCATATTCTTTATTTTGATCAAAATTTATGTTATTCACTCAAATACCTCCTAAATCAATTTAATAGGTTAATTTATGACTTTTTCCTTCTTAAAACATCAATATATACAGCAATTATGATAACCGAACCTAAAACAACAGTCTGCAAACTGGCTGCAACTCCTAAAAGGTTGAGTCCATTTCTGATTACTGCAATAATCATAGCACCAATTAAAGTACCCCAGATAGTACCAACTCCACCTAAGAAACTTGCACCACCAATAATAACAGCGGCAATCGCATCTAACTCATACATAAGACCGGCATTAGGATAAGCTGCATTTACTCTACCCATTAAGACAATACCACCCATAGCTGCCATTAAACCGGAAATTGTATAAACCCAAGTTAAAACTTTTTTAGTATTAATTCCTGATAATCTTGCTGCTTCAGGATTTCCTCCTACGGCATAAATATGTCTACCTAAAGTGGTTTTATTTAAAAAGAAATGGAAGAAAAACACTACTGCAATTACAAGAATAAAACTAAATGGTATTACTCCTATATAACCTGAACCAATAAACTGAACCCATTCTGGCAAACCAGATACAGGAGAAGAATTGGTTACAATTAATGCCAGACCTCTTGCCACATTCATCATACCAAGAGTAGAAATAAATGGGTGAGGAAGATTTAATCTTGTAAGTAAAAGACCATTTACCAAACCAGCTACTGCACCAACTATAAGTACAATTAATATTCCAATAACAGGATTTATTCCATAATTAACAATTGAAAGTCCACCAATTGAAATAGATAAAGCCAAAACAGATCCAACTGAAAGATCAATTCCAGCAGTAAGAATTGCTAAAAGCATACCGGATGCAACTAAAGCATTAATTGAAGCCTGCTGCAAGACATTGGTAATGTTATTAACAGTTAAAAAATATGGTGAAACAAAAGATAAAGCAATTACTAAAAATAATAGCCCAAATAAAGCACCTAATTTCTCGAAAATTATATCTTTCCATTTAACAAAGTCATTGTTTGCTTTTTCCATTTTTTTAATTTTCCCCCTTAAAATTATTAACTTACAGTAGCTGCACTCATAATTTTTTCTTGACTAGCTTCTTCAACATTCATTTCAGCAGTTAATTTACCTTCACTAATCACTAAAATTCTATCACTAACGCCTAAAATTTCTGGCAGTTCTGAAGATACCATAATTACTGATTTTCCTTGGCCAATAAGTTCATTAATAATATTATAAATTTCTACTTTTGCACCCACATCAATTCCTCTTGTTGGTTCATCAAAAATAAATATATCAGCATTGGTATTTAGCCATTTACCAATTACAACTTTCTGTTGATTTCCTCCACTTAATTGTTTTGCCTTAGTGTTAATACCTGGTGTTTTAATTTTTAAGTTGTTTATATATTCTTTAGCATCTTTTGCTTGTCTTTTCAAATCTAATAAAACATTTTTTTTGTATTTGTTAAGATTAGATGAAACAATATTAAATTTAACAGATTGGTCTAAAAACAGACCCTGAGTTTTTCTATCTTCTGTTAATAATACCATACCCTCTTTTAGAGCATCTTTTGGATGATTAATCTTAACTTTACGTCCATCAACATATATATCTCCACTGTCTTTTTTATCTGCCCCAATAATTGTTCTAACTAATTCTGTTCGTCCAGCACCAACAAGACCAGCAATACCTAATACCTCACCTCTATATGCTGAAAATGAAATATCATTAACAATGTCATCACGCTTTAGATTTTCAACTCTTAAAATTTCATCTCCCCTATCAATTTTAATTTTAGGGAATTGATCATCTATATCACGTCCTACCATATCCCTTACTATATCATCTTCTGTAACATCTGCTATATTATTAGTAGATACATATTGTCCATCTCTTAATACTGTAACTCTATCTCCAATTCTTTTAGCCTCACTTAATTTGTGAGAAATAAAGATCATTGTTACACCCTGTTCTTTAAGTGTCTCCATTGTTTTAAATAATTCATTTACTTCATCCTCTCCCAGGGAAGATGTTGGTTCATCTAGAATTAATAAATTCACATCTACAGAAAGGGCCTTTGCTATTTCAACCATTTGTTGTTTCCCCACACCTAAATCCTGAATTTTAGCTGTAGGACTAATATTTTGATTTAATCTATCTAAAATTTCCTTGGTTCTTTTTTTCATTTGTTTACGATCAATAACCCCTAATTTTTCATTTTTTTTGATTTCTCGTCCCATAAAAATATTTTCCGTTACATCTAATTGTTGAATTAAATTCAACTCCTGATAAATTGGTATAATTCCGTTATCAAGTGCTGTTCTCAAATCATTTTCTACTTCATTTCCTTCAATTATTATTTTACCACTGTCTGGTTGATATAAACCTGTTAAAATTTTAATTAAAGTTGATTTTCCAGCTCCATTTTCTCCAATTAAAACATGAATTTCACCTTTTTTTATTTCTAAATCAACATTATCTAAAGCTTTAACCCCAGGGAAAGTTTTAGTGATATTTTCAATTTTTAAAAATGTTTCTCCCATAAGCTCTCCTCCTAAATACGGCCTCCATTATGGAGGCCGCAGTAATTTAATTATCTGTTAATCTAAAAGTTCTTCAATTACATCTTCACCAAAAATATCTTCAAGACGATCTCTACCAAATGCCTTTTCTAACTCTCTTATCTTGTCATCTACATTATCCTTATCAATAATATTAGTAGGAACTGGTACAGTTTCTTCAACTTCTTCACCATTTAATGTTTTAACCATTAATTCTACACCAGTATAGCCAATATTATAAGAGTCCTGCTGTATTGTCGCAGTTAATTCATCGTTTCTAATTGATTTAATTGCATCTGGTGAACCATCAAAACCAATAACTGTTACACCTTCATCAGCATTTGCACTTTTGAGTGCTCTTAAAGCTCCTAATGCCATCTCATCATTTTCACCATAAACACCTTCAACATCTGGATAAGTCTGTAAAATATTCTGCATTACATTTACAGCTTTACCTCTTTCACTGTCAGCTGGCTGAACGGAAACCACTTCTATATCTGTATCCTCTATTGCATCCAAGAAACCTTCTGTTCGTTGATCAAAAATGTAGTCTCCTGCAGCTCCTCTAACTATGGCTACTTTTCCTTCACCATTCATTTTTTCCGCCATATATTCTCCAGCTTGTTGAGCAGCCTCGTAATTACCTGTGCCTGCAAAAGAAGTCTTCCCTTCGAATTCAGCATCAGTATCTATAGTAACTACTGGAATTCCACGATCAACCGCATTTACTAGAGCACCTTTTGCAGCTGAAGGTCTTAACGGTGCTACTACCAAACCATCAACATCTCTGGAAATTTGATCCTGTAATAAATTAATCTGCTGCATAACCTGAGTCTCATCACTTGGTCCAACAACTGAAACATCAACACCAAGATCTTCACCTGCTTGTTCTGCACCAGCCTGTACAGACTTCCAGTAATCACTATTTGTTGCTTTAAGAACAACAGAGATCCTATATTCTTCATCAGCATGATTATCAGCAGAAACAGTTACTGTTAGACCTAAGATCAATGTCATGGCTATGAATAAGTAAAATAATTTTTTCATTTGTATCCTCCTATTGTTTTACTAAAATATTATTTTTGAAAACTTTAATCCCTAATAAGCAAATAACCAACTTAACCCTTAAAATTATAACCCAAACTGTGAAGCGTTATTTATTATCACCCCTTTCTTGTTTTAATTAATAAAAAAACTACCATTCGATTAATAATCCAGGAGCACCTTCTTGAATAAAAAGACTCTGGATTTAACCAAGTGGTAGTTATAAAGTGATAGTGTTATTCCCACAAAATTTTTAATTTTCAAATATCAAACGTTTACAAGAATTTCAATAAATATTAATAGACCAGTTAAAATGAATATTATCAAGCGTTTACAAAAAATAAGTTAAATTTTATAAAATTATGAATAAATATTATATTAACTATATTAAAATATTAAACGTTTGCAAAATTAACAAAAAATAATAATTGCTTTATAATAGAAATATTAAACGTTTGCAAAGAATCTCAAAAAAATATTTAATCTTGTAAAATTATTATAATATATTATTTTTTAATTGTCAAACAATTTTAAGAATTAATTAATTTTTTTCTGAGTTTTTGTCAACAGCTAAATTAATTATGATCAAACTTAAAACTCTTTATTTGTTAACTCAATAGTATTATAGAATAATAATTTTTAATTGTCAAATAATTTTA
>JBNJFD010000122.1:0-6234 GCA_051746525.1 Bacillota bacterium
TAATTAATAAGTTGTATCTGCTGTTTTTAGTTTTTAATCAGGAAAGAATGCTAATTTGTAATAATTTGAAGGTTTATATTAATTTATCAGGAAATATAAGAAAGGGGGAATAGGCAAAATTTAACTTGTTATATTCTATTAATTCAAGGAGGGAGACAATGAAAGACACATTGATTTGTACTGTTGGTGCTTCTTTGAATTTTTCTGATGTAATTGATGCGGAGAGTATTGAAGAGGCCAATGAAATTAAAGTAGCAAAGCAGTTAAAGCAATTAGAATCTGATGACCGTAATTGTGGAGCAGAGATTAACTCTAATTATTCTATTTTTAATAAGGGCTATTTAGCAGAATATAATAATTTATATCTACTAGTCTCAGATACTAAAGCAGGAGAGAAATGTGGAAAAATATTAGATTTGTACTATAATGATGAATTTGAGGATATAGAAGTTATTACGATTGAAGGTTTACATCACAAGAACTATAAAGAATTTAAATTAAATGGATTAAGAAATTTAGTCATGGAATTAGCAGCGATAGTTTATGAAGATTTGCGAAGTAGTGACCAGGCAGTATTGAATGCGACTGGTGGTTTTAAAGCACAAATATTTGCTGCAGGATTAACTGGTCAAATTTTGGGTATTCCTGTTTTTTATATGTATGAAGGTTTTCCTGAAGTAGTAGAATTACCTCCTTTACCAGTAGCTTTTGATCATAAGCTGTGGTTGAAAAATTATAACTTAATTAAAGAATTGTATGATAATGAGATGATTGCTAAAGAGAAGTTTGAGCAAAAGTATGATAAATTAGACCCTAAGATTCGTATGTTGATTGATCAAGATAAAGAATATTATTATTTCAATGCAGTAGGAATTTTGTATCATGAAGGTTTCTATATTGATTTTGAAAGAAACAAACATAATTATTTACCGCCTCAGGTAAAAGATAAAGATTCGCTTTCCCAGGGGATTACTTATGAAGATATGAATAATGGTAAGCATTCTGGTTTGCAGAATTATTTAGAGAAAATTTATCAAGAGGATTATGTGAAGTCGATTTATACTTTTTATTATAATCCTAATTTACCTACTGAAGATGAATTTCGTCCTGATAGTAAAGGGGATTTAGCAAAAGTTGAAGGTGTTTATTCTGCTAATGAAAAAACAACTAAATTTGGTATTTATACTACTGCTCAATCTACTGAAGAACAGCAGGCAGTGTGTATAGATCTAATTAATAAATATTTATAATTATTATAAATAATGTATTATAAGTATTAAATTAAATAAAATGTGATAAAATTGTTCAAATTTTAATTATTTGCAGGAAATTTTGTGTTTTTCATAGAAAGATGTATATTATGAGGAGGTGGCTAAGAGAATTGGGAACTAAAAAAGATTATTTAGCATTAGTGGAAATTGTTAAGGTCAAAGGATTTGTATTTTCTAGTAGCAAGTTAAAGAGTATTAGAGGTGCTAGTTACATTTTAGACAAGCTAAATTTGGATAAGGTAAAGAAGACTTTTAATAAGAATTATAAAAAGAATAATGAGCGAGGCGAAGCAGAAAAGATTTATTTTGGTGGTGGAAATAATAAAGCTTTATTTCAAAAAAGAGATGATGCTGAAGATTTTGTAAAAGAAGTTGAAAAAATGTATGCTACTAAAGCTCCTGGTGTAAAAACAGTAGGCACAGTGAAAGAAAAGAGAGATGATGAAGATTTATCTGATTTAATGCACCGGGGAGAAAAGGAAATTAAGAAAGGAAAGAATGAAGGTTTTGCAGTTGGTGTAGAAGCTAATCCATTTGCTAAATATTGTACCTTATGTGGTGATAATTTAGTAGAAAAATATTCTGAAAATATTGAGCAATTATTATGTGCTGAATGTAATGAAAAGATTGAGAAAGGGAAAAAGATTAATCAGTTAAAAGAAGAAAGTTTAGCGACAGCAGAGCAGCAGGAAGATGAGCCGAAAAAAGGATTTAAAGATTACATTTATAATAAATTTGAAGAAGAAATAATGAAGGAAGTTGAAGATATCGGACGATTGGAGTGGCCAGAGACTATCTCTGACTTAGCCGATGATGAAAATTTTATAGGGTTTATTTACGCTGATGGTAACCGCATCGGTTCTTTTTTGCGCAAATTTAACAATGAATATGTTAAAGGTGAAGATATTGATGATGAAGATTATAAAGCCTTGCAGAGTAAGTTTAGTGATGCTTTAGATAGTGCTACTAAAGAAGCAGTTGTGGAAGCAGTAAAAGAGGCAATGCCGCCGGA
Source organism: Bacillota bacterium (assembly GCA_051746525.1). Lineage (GTDB taxonomy): Bacteria > Bacillota > Halanaerobiia > Halobacteroidales > Halobacteroidaceae > Halanaerobacter. The sequence goes on from JBNJFD010000122.1 coordinate 2,284, forward strand.
GGATTATATAGAACAAGGGCAAGAATATCCAGTAGAGTTTGTGATTGCTGGAGGAGATGATTTGATTTTAATGGTTCCGGGGGATAGAGCATTAGCTGTATCAGATAAATTCACTAAGTACTTTGAAGATAAAATTAACGCTAAACTTGCTGAAAAGCAGAAGTTTGCAGAGATTATTAAAGAGCATGAGGTTAAGATTACGACTTCTTGTGGAGTAGCAATTGCTAAATCATCGTATCCAATTAATTTATTATTTGATCAATCTGCTCAATTATTGAAAAATGCTAAACTGCGGACTTATAGCCTTTATCAAGCTTATAAAGAAGATTCTACAGCCGAGCATAACTATGGAGCAGTGGATTATGACATTATTAACAGTAGTTCGATTAAGAAATTAGCTGTTAAACGAGAAGAAGAATATCAAAATGGCGATAATCATTTGACACTGCGTCCTTATTTAGTAACGCAGACTGCTGGAGATAAGGAACGAGATTTACCAGAGTTTTTATACTTAGATAACTTCTTAGAGCGGGTTCAGGAACTAAAGGCGAGTGGATTTCCGCAGACTAAATTACGACAGATGTTAGATGCAGTGCAGTTAGGTCGGAAGAAAGCAATGTTAAAGATGCTGAAATTAATTGATGGTTTGAATAATCCTGAGCACCGCAAGTTGTTAAAAAGTTTTTATGAAAAAATCAACTGTCAGTCAGAAGATTATCAAGGTGTTTATCCTTGGATTAAGTTTAGTTTAGAAGATGGAGCAACTCAGAAAGAAAATCAAAAGTATGTGACAGATATAGTAGATGTAGTTGAAACCTATGACTTTGTAGCAAGTGAGGTGGAATAATGGATAATAATCAACAGTGGATTAATTGGACAGTAGAAATTAAATTTAAGTCTCCGTTTCACATTGGTAGTGGATTGTCACAGGGGAAATTAATTGATAACTTAATTTTGACCGATAGTGACGGGCTGCCTTATGTTCCAGGCTCTAGCTTAAAGGGACGAATTAAAGCATATTTTAACCGCGTTCTAAATACAATTTCAGCTGCGGAGGAAAGCATAGAGACTCTTGATCAGCAGCCTTATTTAAGTTGTGAAAGTCAAGATAAGATTTGTAAAGAAAAACTTACCGCAGATAATTGTGTTACTTGCCGTATTTTTGGTTCTGGTTTTACGCCTGGTAGTTTAGTTTTTTCTGATTGTAAGTTAGCTAATCAAGATTTAGTAGATTTTATTGGCAATAACGGTGGAGTAGAAGAATTCAAAGAACATTTAACTCCAGTGCGCAATGGGAATCGGATTAACCGCCGCCTGCAGACTACAGAACCAGGAGCATTATTTAACTATCAGTTTGCTAATTATCAATATAAGTATCAAGGGCAAATTACTGGTCAAGTGCAGGCCACAGATGAAGAATTGAATACTTTTAAAAATAGTATAGAGTTAATCACTCATTTGGGTGGCAAAAATTCGCAAGGATTAGGACGATGTGAAATTAGTATTAGAGAGGAGGAATAGATTTGCAGCAGTTAAAAGTTGAAATTACAACTAAGGCACCATTAGTTATAAAAAATAGTCATAATGAAGCAAACTTGATTTCCACTTTAGATTATATCCCGGGTAGTCAACTGCGTGGTAAATTAGCGGGCAGGTTAACTGATAAGGAACAATTTGCTGATTTGATATTAAGCTCTCAGGTACGGTTTAACAATTTGTATCCTGAAGGAGGTAAACCGATTCCGTTATCTGCTTTTTCTTGTAAGTATTATTCGGGATTTAGAAACGAGGGTGTTGTAGATAAAGCAGATGATGGTCTGCAGCATGGAGTTTATGATAAATTGCTCGAAAAAGTTCTTTTGGCCAACGGAGCAATTGATGAAGATGATACAGTTAAGTATTGTGATAAAGAGTTAGGTCCAGAAGCTGGTGATGATGTATTGGGATTAGGTAATTATAACCATGAGAAAGAACAAGAGTGTGATTCTTTTTTAAAGGGCTATAGTGGATTTTATAAACTAAAATATGAAAAAGGACAACCTTACTATGAAACGGTAACAGTTGATAAAAGCAAAATAGAACGAACTGCTATTAATGCTAAAACGAATGCTGCTGAGCAAGGTAGTTTGTATATTTTAGAAACTATTGATGCGGGACAAAAATTTGCGGGTACAATAGATGTGCTGAATGATGACCCTCAACTTATCGATAAGTTAAAAGAATTAATCAATCAGCAGACTACTGCCTATTTTGGTACTGGTAAATCTAGAGGGCACGGTAAAGTTGGAATTGAGGTAGAAGAAGTAGATACTGCTGAGCAAAATTTAGAGCAGCAGCAGAAGTTTTCTGAATTACAACAGAGAGTAGCTGATAATGGTCAGCAAGCAAATGATAAATTTTTCTCTTTAACTCTTAACTCAGATACTATTGTTTATAATGATTTCTTGCAGGGGAAGAAACAGATTACAATTGAAGATATTTTGCGTTATGCAGACTATTTAACAGACGCAGAAAAAGAAGAGATAAATAAATTTAAAGCAGTTGAAGCTGCAAAAGACAAAAAAGCTGAAGGAGATAATCAAGCTACTAGCAAAGTTTATTTTGCTTGGGTAAATTCTGTTTATGGTTGGAATGGACTTACTAATTTACCTAAAGTAGTCGAGCCTGCTTTAGCTAAGGGTTCTGTATTTTGTTATCAGACCCAAAGCTCTGTAAATGAAAATGAATTACTGTCAGCTTTAGAGAAAATTGAAAAATGGGGTCTAGGTGAGAGAAGAAATGAAGGTTATGGTCAAGTGAGTATTAATGATAGATTCCATTGGGATCAGTTAAAGGAAGGGAAATGATAACTATGGATTTAACTAATACTTCCGTACAACAAGAATATGTGGCAGTAGATTGGTTTTTAGATAGTAAGGTTTTGAAGGAAAAATTATTAAAGAAATTATTTGAATTATCTGATGCGATAGATAATAGCAGTATCCTGTCTAAATCTCAATTTAATAAACTAACGACTAAATTTAAAGAAGTTGAGAATGACGGCAACAAGATAAATAATGTTGAAAAAATAATGAAGTATATTGATGGTCAAATGAAGAAAGATGAAGTAGGACGCAATTGGACTAAGGTAGTAGAAACAAAAGATGGTAAAAAGAAGTATGGTACTTTGCTTAAAGAAATTTTTGTAGAATACAAAACTGATATTGAAAATAACTTAGGTGCTTATTTGCCGTCTGGAGAAGATAGTAAAGCAGAAATGATTGAAAAGTATTGGGCAGAGAATGAAGAGAAATTTGAATTTGAATTATATAGATTGATATTAAGTTTATTTAAGTTAGTAGAACTATACGGAAAAGAATATTATCAAGATTTTCTGGAAGAGGAGGCGGATTTGCAATGGCGGAAGGTATGAATTTTTTTGATAAGTTAGAAAGTAGATATATAATCAAAGGTAAGTTAGTAACAGAGAGCAGTTTACATATTGGTTCTGGTTGGGGCGATGGAGAAACTGATGCCCGAGTAATCAGAATTGATGGTTATCCTTATGTTCCAGGTTCCACTCTCAAAGGAGTGATTCGCAGTAATGCGGAAAGAATAGTAGCGGCTTTAACTGACCAACAGGGTTTTACAGCTGATACGTGTCTGTTGAATCAAGAGTATGCAGAAGAATTAGGTGTCAAGTGTGCTACTGTAGATAATGAGTTAATGAATGATTTAAATGATATGCGGGGAGATGGTGAGAAAGAATATTATAATAAACTGGAAGATAGCTTATGTTCTATCTGCCGAGTATTTGGTTCAAAAGAAATGGCATCTAAGGTAAAGGTGACTGATGCTTTATTAAATAATAATGATTATACTACTACTATTAGAGATAGAATTGCTGTGGACAGAGATACAGGCACTGCTAAAGATGGAGCTAAGTTTGATTATGAGGTGCTGGAAAAAGGA
>JBNJFD010000123.1:0-6211 GCA_051746525.1 Bacillota bacterium
TTCTATCTAACTTAGCACCTATTTGCTCTCCATCAGTAAACCCAATTGCTGCTGGCCCATCCCAAGGCTCCATTAAAGAAGAATTATATTCATAATAATCCTTAACCTGCTGATCTAAAAACTCATTTTTAGACCATGCTTCTGGAATTAAAATAGTCATTGCTTCTACAACATCCATTCCTGAAGCAACCATTAATTCTACTACACTATTTAAATTAGCAGAATCACTATCATTATCATCAGTAATAGGAAATACCTTATTAATTCTATCTCCTAATACATCAGATTTTAAACTAGGCTCCCGAGCAGCCATCCAATTTATATTCCCCCTTAAAGTATTAATCTCACCATTATGAGCTAAGTATTTAAATGGCTGCGCTAAATCCCAAGAAGGAAAAGTATTAGTACTATATCGTTGATGAACTAATGCAAAGCCTGACTGCATAGCCTCATCTTTTAAATCTAAATAAAATTCACTAATTTGTTCTGCTAATAATAATCCTTTATAAATTAAAACTTTACTAGAAAAACTAGTAATATTAAACAACTCTTGTTCTTCTAAATCTAATTTAGCAACTAATTTTTCTATCGTTCTTCTAATAAAGAATAGTTCTAATTCAAAATTATCTATATCTGAACCCTGTTTAATTACTAGCTGTTTGATATAAGGCGCTTTACTAGCAGCATTTTCTCCAATTTTAGTTATATCAACAGGAACATCACGCCATCCTAATACTTCCTGTCCCTCTTCAATAACAATTTTCTCAATTAAATCCATCACTTGCTGCCGCTCTTCTTCATCTTGAGGGAGGAATAACATTCCTACTCCATAGCTACCTAAAGCCGGCAAGTCAACTCCTTCTCCCTGCATTACTTTTCTTATAAACTTATCCGGCATTTGTAATGAAATACCTGCCCCATCTCCTGTTTCTGGGTCAGCACCAACTGCGCCCCGGTGAGCTAACCTAATTAAGATCTCTAAACCCTGCTCTACTACTTGATGACTCTTAGTTCCATATTTATGAGCTATAAAACCAACTCCACAACTATCTTTCTCTTGTTCTGGCGAATACAGCCCTTCTTCGTCTGGAATTCCTATTGCTTTTACCATTCTCACTCCTCCTCTACCGAAGTCAATTAGTCTTGTAAGCTATATTATAATTAATCTAGCTAAAAAACTAAAGAAATTTGTTTTCTATGTGCGTTTATATTAACAGATTAATCGACGAATGTCAACTATATGTTAAATTTACATGACCGCTATTCAATTAATTAACTTTAATAGTATAAAATGTAATATCTACAAAAAAAGAAAAAGCCCCACAATGGGACTTCCTCAGGAGAATCTATATTATTGCTCTCGCAATTTAATAGACTTAATTAAAGTTTAGTTACTTCTTCAGCTTGTAAACCTTTTTCTCCCTCTACTACTTCAAATTCAACCTCTTGACCTTCTTCAAGATCTTTGAATCCATCCTCTTTAATTGCAGAGAAATGTACAAATACGTCGTCACCATCAGCTTGCTCAATAAAACCATAACCTTTTTCTGAATCAAACCATTTAACTTTTCCTGTTGCCATAAGAATAATTCCTCCTATTTAATCTTTTTTTCTTTATTTGACACCTACTATTGTAACACATAGTTTGACATCTGTCAAAAGAATTAGTAATTTTTATAAAAATATATTTTTAAGGAATATTTATCTCTTCATTTAATAAGGAGATAGTTTTCATTCCTAATATATTCTACCCTAAACCATAAAATAATATACCTGCAATTAATTTAAATATGCATAGAAATAATTTCATTAGCCCAATCCACTGCCCTTAAATAAGCCCCAGCAACTTCTTCTTCATTTAATTCAGGCCGATCTAAAAATTCCTGCACTTCTCCCCAATTACCTCTTTCATAAGCTATAATCAAATTATAAACTACCGTATATCGCCCTCCAGTTCCTAATAAACCTTCTTTAATTTCATTAGCAATAGGCAGTTCAGCCAGCAAGTCTTCTAATTCTCGATTCATTAATACATCAATCATTGAAAATAGCCCCATTAAAAAAAACTTATTCATATCTTCTCTAATACCTAAATTAGACGCCACTAACTCTGCAAATTTAGCTCTAACTAAAGAAGTCCTGATTACTTCTGTATCATCTTCATCAGACAACTCATTAATTATAATTAAATTGAACCATTTTTTTACTTCTTCTAAACCCAATAATACTAAAGCCTGTTTAATAGAAGCAATCTCTTCCCGCAGAGAAAACATAGCAGAATTAATTAATCTTAATAATTTATAAGACAATGCCATATCCCGCTCAATTAATTTCGCTATTTTTTCTACTTCGGGTTCTTCTTGATTAAGCTGCTCTAAAATTTGAAAATAATTTGTAGGATAAACAGGCAAATCATCGCCTTTGAGAATTACTGGTTTACTAAAAAAATATCCTTGAAAATATGTATAACCCATACTTTTAGCTTCTTCTACTTCTGCTCTAGTCTCTACTTTCTCTGCTAATAGTTCAATATCTTTCTTTTTAGCAATCTCAACTAGCATATTTCTTTCAGCAGCTGAACTAATCATGAAGTCAACTTTTATTATATCAGCTAAATTGATTAAAGACATATAATCAGGTTCAAAAACAAAATCATCTAAAGCAAGAATATATCCTTTTTCTTTTATTTTTTTACAAGCCTCTATAACTTCTGAAGTTGGTTCTACATTTTCTAAAACTTCCACTACCAAAGTATCTGGACTAAACACTGTTGCTACTTCATCAAGCAATAGCTGCTTAGTAAAATTAACAAAAGCTTTATGTCCATCTGTTAATTCTTCAATTCCAATTACTCCAAAGCTGCTGGTTAAAACTTTAGATGTTGCTTCAACTCCATCTACTTCTGGATTATAAGCATTTTCAAAGCCATCACGATATAAAAGCTCGTAGGCAAAGACTTTTTCATCCCTATCAAAAATAGGCTGTCGGGCTACAAAAGATTCGATAATAACCACCTTCCCCTTTAATCCCTTAATTCACCTGGGATTAATTTTAGCAGCTGCAGTTTTTGCTAATTCATCACATCTGTCATTCCACTTATCACCAGAATGCCCTTTCACCTTTACAAAATCAATATTATACTGCTCTCTTAAATCATCTAACCACATCCACAAGAACTTATTACTTAAAGCACCACTACTTTTTTTCCAAGCTCTATTCTTCCAACTATTAAGCCACCCCTGTTGAAAAGCATTAACTAGGTAAGCACTATCAGAATAAATAGTTACATCTACTTTCTGCTTTAAAGCTTCTAAACCTTTAATTGCTGCTAATAATTCCATTTGTTGGTTAGTAGTGTTATGTACTGCTCCATTTATTTCTTTATGCTTATCTTCAAAAATCAATACTGCTGCCCAACCTCCAGGCCCAGGATTATTAAAACATGCTCCATCAGTATAAATTTTAACTTTATCTGCCATCTTTTCACTCCTAATCAATTTAATCTATCTTTTGTGCTAACTTTTTTATTTTAACCAAACATATCTTACTTAGTATTCTTTTCTACAATGGAAATAAAAGCATCTACTACCCTAGTATCAAATTGAGCTCCTTTATTATCAATTAACTCTTGTAGCGCCTTTTCTTTTGACAACGGCATCCGATAAGATCTAGTAGAACGCATGGCATCCCAAGCATCGACTACAGTTAATATCTTAGAAATTAAAGGAATCTTTTTTCCAGTAACACCACGTGGATAGCCTTTACCATCTGGACGCTCATGATGATAATAAATATATTCCGCAATTTCTTGCAACTGTTCAGAATCTTTCAAAGCTTTATAACCCCAAGTAGGATGCTGTTTGATCTTTTCATATTCTTCATAACTTAAACGACCAGTCTTATTTAAAATTTCTTCCGGGACCACTATTTTCCCGATGTCATGCAGCATTCCAGCCCAATAAGTCTTATTAATCTCGTCTATCGACAATCCTAATTCAAAAGCAACTTTAGTTCCTAACTTAGAGACACTTTCTGAATGACCTTTAGTATATTGATCATGTACTTCAAGTAAATTGATTAAAGAACTAACAATTTCCCGCTGAAAGTTTTTCTGCATACTATTATAATTTTGCATTGTATAAAAAGAAATTGCTAAGCTATTGAAAGCATTAATAATCTTTAATGACTGCTCGCTAAATTCTTTGTTACTATCTCGAGCAATATCTAAAGCTAGACCTGCTTCACGTTTGCCATCAATTACTAAAGAAAATATAAGCGTTTTCTTAATTTCTTTACTGGCTTTCAGATATAAATCTTTAGTTTCTCCAGTTAAAGAAGTTATAGTATCATCTACAATATAATCAACAATTTGTGGTTCTTTAGGATTGTCAATAAAAACATCTTTAGCAATATTTAGCTCTTGTAATAACTCTAAATCATGTCCTATTGTATCAATAAATTCTATATTTTCTTCCCCATAAGAATAGACTGACCCATAATCTGCTTCATCAATAACTGTAAAAGCAGAATGCAGTAATTGGGATAAAAACTTTTCTTTACTACTTAAACTCCCTTTAGTTAAATCAGAAGTTAAACTGATTAACTGCTCTAGTTTCTGAACTAACTTATCCCGTTCTTGATAAGCATCTTTTAGGTCTTGATTTAAATCTAATATTTTCTCAGTATGTTGTTCTAACTGCTGATAACTAGCTTCTAACTCTTTATTTTGCGCTTCGATTTTATTCTGAGCTCTGCGCTGTTCAGTAATATTTCTTCCAATAGCTAACACATAAACCTCGTTATTGTCTACAAAAGGAATTTTAACTGTTTCAAAAATAACTTGGTTCCCTTCTTTATCAGTAGCATAATCTTCAGTAATTTTTTCCTGCTGTTGTTCAATCACTTCTCGGTCATCTGCTAAAAAATTATTTTTTTCTTGCTCATCTAATTGCAGCAACTCTTGTTCTGTCATCCCTTCCATTTCCTCTACTTCCTTAGCAAAAAATTGAGCATGGGTTTGATTAACTAACATATATTTCCCCACTCTATTTTTAATAAAAATATGGTCAGGTGATAAATCAATTATTTTTCTTAATTTCTTTTTATTACTAGCCAATTCTTCATTTTTATTTTCTAACTCCTCACTATATGCTTCTAATTGTTGATAACTAGCACTTATTTCTGATGCCATTCCTTTATAATTATCAATAATATTATCAATCTCTAAAATCCCTGTTTCGTCTTGGTCCAGATTACTTTCTTGATTCTTATAAAAATAATTCATATCCTTAGCAATTGCTTCAATTGGAGACAACACTTGTTCCACTTTCTTTCGGAATTTTTGTCGAGTAAAATAAACTATTAATATCATAAACACAAATAGAGGTAAGATTATATTAAAAATAATCCGCAGGGAATTATGTTCTACTTTTAAAACAGCATATAAATCACCATATTTAGATGACCAAGCATCATAATATTTGTCCACAAAAAAAGATTGTTTATCAGAAATCAATTCGTTTTCCCTAGCTGCTTGTTTTAATAATTCTTTCTCTCTAGTAGATATCTTTAAATCTTGATTAAAAAAAGGCTCAAAATTATAAGTGAATAACTTCAAATCTGTATTATAATCTTGATTAAGTTTTTTTATTCTATTCAATAGTATTTTATCAAAATTTTCAAAAGAAATCCCTACTTCGAAATAATTACCATCAGGTAATCTAGTATAAGCATATAATCTCATTTTCGAAGTTAATGTTTCATCATCAAAGGGTAATAATAACACTTCTCCTTTTTCTAAATTTTCAATTTGCCACCATAAGTCTTCAAATTGAGATAAATTAAGCCCTTGATCAGCTTTATAATCTGTATCAAATATTTTCCCTTGAGAATTAATAAAATAATAATTAACCTTTCCAACTTTTATTTCTTCAGATTGGTTTAAACGATATATTTTATTTTTTATTTTCTCAACTTGTTGGTCGATATATTCTTGATCTTGATAATTATCATAGCCCTCATAAAATTCTACCAAACTTTTTTCTAATTGTGTATTATATTCCTTTTCTAATTCAGCAACTAAATTAGCAGTATTATTAAACAGATAATTTATTGACTGCTGAGCATGCTGCTGTTCATTTAAATAAACATATTTATATACCGTAGCTAATACTACGGCAATAATTAAAAATATTATTATACTGATTATTAT
>JBNJFD010000124.1:0-6189 GCA_051746525.1 Bacillota bacterium
AATTATAATTATATTTTACTACAATTAAATATAAATTAACACTAGATTAAGCTATTATACTAAAAAAGATTATTAATTTTTCAAGTCGTTGACACAAAATTAATAGTGCTATATAATTAAAAAAACAAATCTATTATTTATTTTAAACATACTAATTGTATTTAGCTATAAAAGATTATAAATTCTTATCACTATTTAAAAAAGGGTGACCTAATTAAAATGAATAAAAAAAAGTTAATTATTTTAGCATTATTATTAAACTTATTATTAGTAACTACTACTCCTAGTTTAGCTATTAAAGAAATAAATCTTGATGAAGAAACTTATTTGATAGAAGACTACAAACGGTTTCAAAAGATTAAATCTCCTAAAGTAGCAATTGCTTTAAGCGGAGGAGGCGCTAGAGCATTAGCTAATATAGGAGTACTAAAAGCGCTAATTGAAGAACAAGTCCCCATTGACTTAATTACAGGCACAAGTATGGGCTCAATTATCGGAACAATGTACGGTAGCGGTCTTTCAATTGAGCAAATAGAAGACATCGCTACTAAAAATCCTTTTGCTCAATTATTTAATATTAATTTCACTTCTAGTAAATCCCTGCTAAAAACAGAGCAAGTAAATAATTTCATTGAAAGGATTGTCCCTCATAAAAGATTAGAAAATTTTCGAACTCCAACAGCTTTACTTAGTTTTGATTTAACTTCTGGTAGTAAATATCTAACCACTACTGGTCAAATTTCAAAAGTTATTCAGGGAACTTATTCAATACCTCATTATTTTCCGCCATATCACAAAAACAACCATTATTTAATTGACCCTGGCATCTTAGAAATGTCCCCTGCTAAATCTGCTAAAGTTTTAGGGGCAGATTTTATTATTGCCACTACTGCTTTCAATCAAGTATCTTATAATAAATATGATACCCCCTCTCGCTCACTAGGACGATTTATTACCCTGCTTCAACGAAAAAACGCTAATAAAATATTAAATGACTATGCTGATATAATAGTCCACAGTGATGTAATGAATTATTCTTTTATGGATTTTAAACAAGTACAGAAATTAATTGATTTAGGTTATCAAGCAACTATGGAACAAATGCCAAAACTGAAAAAGCAGCTAAAAGAAAAGGGGATTAAACTTGATTATCAAGATCAGCGCAGAGAAGTTAATCTAGAACAAGAGTTTAATTTGTTAAGAAATGACCGCTTATTAAATCGTACTTTAATTATTAACCCTATTTTTCAAACCGGAAAAAATACTAATTTTTTAACCCATGAGTCTTTGATTACTTACTCTAAACAAACAGAATATGGATTACAGGCAGAGAAAGAACATCTAGATATTAAATTATTATCAACTACTAATTCTGCACAAGATCTTAATTTAAAATTAAGATGGAGACAGTTAACTCCAAATACAGATTGGCTGCTGAAGACACATTCTAAAACAAATGATATTAGTTCTAGCGATTTCAAAACTGAACTTAAATATTATCAAATCCACAGTAATTATTCTCTGGGTCTCGGCCATATCGATAAAGAATCTTTTGTATATACTGGTAGTCAATATCAATTTGGTTCTCCTAAGAAACAATGGAAAGGAGAGCTTGATTTAGTATACTCAGAAAATAATGAGTTAAATACCATATTCTCTCAAAAAACCAACTATTTTTTTACTGATACCTGGGAAGTCAAAGCAAAATCAACTTTTAACAATACTGATTTAGTCCCCTCTCCATTAATTTATCGAGGGCTTAATGCTGCAGATGATACTAAATTGCAGGCTGGGATTGATTTAATCTATAATTATAATTTTGCTGACCCAATTGAGTTAAATGCTTTACAATTAACTAATATTAAACTGTATGCTTTTATTGATTATCAAGATAAATTTGATGATTCTTATGCCTATGGAATTGGAAATAAAACAAATTTTGACTTGTTTGGCTTGAAGCCAATTGATCTTGAAACTTATGTGGCCTACGATAAACAGCAAAGCGATTTTAAATATTTAATCAAATTAGATTATAAATTTTAACTTCAAACTATTACTTCTGCCTATTGACTTCATCACAAACAACAAAAAAACAGAAATAGCTCCTACTTCTTAGGAGCTATTTCTGTTTAAAATTATTTAGTTGGCATTTCTCCTAATTCTATTGTTACTGGATTTAAACTACCGTCTTGACTATCTAATACTAATAATTCAATTTCTTCTCCTATTTCGCGATTACTTATGATTTCCTTTAACTCCTTCATTTCTTTAACTTCTTGATGATTTGCTTCAACTATTACATCTCCTCGACTCAAACCTGCTTTACTGGCTGGACTATCAACAATTGTCCGCACTATCATTACTCCTTCTGACTGCGGCAAATTATAATAATCAGCTAACTTTTCTGTTACTTTCGTTCCGTAAATTCCCAACCAGGGTCGCTTAACTTTTCCATATTCAATTAAGTCATTAATAATCCTTTTAACTTTATTGATTGGAATAGAAAATCCAATTCCTTGAGCACTGCCCATAATAGCAGTATTAATTCCAATTATCTCACCTTGACTATTCAGTAACGGTCCTCCACTATTCCCCGGATTAATAGAAGCATCCGTCTGAATTAGTCCTTCTAAAATTCTTTTTTCTCCCGGCTGTTCACCAATATTAATACTTCTATTCAAAGCACTAACTACTCCTGTAGTTACTGTATTCCTGAATTCTACATCATAAGGACTACCAATAGCTATAGCTAACTGCCCTGGTTCTAATTTGCTAGAATCTCCTAAAGATGCTACTGGCAAATCTCCCGCTTCTACTTTGAGTACTGCTAAATCATTACGCCAATCTTTACCAATGATTTCTGCTTCTAATTCTCTACCATCTGAAAGTAGAACTTTAATCTTATCTGCATCTGCAACTACATGATGATTAGTTAATATGTGCCCTTCTTGGTCAAAAATAATTCCTGAACCTAAGCCTTGTCGCTTTTGAGGTACTGGGCTAAAAAACATCTGTTCAGAATCAATTACCTTCTTAGTGACAACACTTACTACTGTTGGTCCAACTTCCTGTACAGCATTGGTAACAGCCTCTTCTTGCGGCACTACTATTTCCTGCTCCTGAGATGAATCATCAGCCACTTGGCTGGATTCCCCTTGACCCCATAAAGCACTAACTTGAGGGTTGAAAATAATACTTTGTAATGTAAACACAGTAATTAAAATCAAGATGCTAATTACTATGGTTTTTTTAGCAATTTTCATATCTCCCCCTCCTTAAATTATATATTTATACTATTTCAATTTCTAATTCAAATTTAATATTTCTTATTATTAACTATAAACTATTTTTAATAATTTTTCAACTACCTATTACTAATCTGCCTCCAGCAGCACTAACTAAAACTATCTTCTGTTCTTGATAAGCAGAACACCAATATTCCACCTTAGAAATTTTTTCACTAATTAAATCACCTAATTTATAATTAAAGGGCCGAATTTCGATATTAGCCCCCTTTGCCAATAGCTTTTCTAAATCTTCTTGTAATTTTGCTTTAGAAATACTAAAATCTACTTTATCACTAAGAGACATGCCTTCTTGGAAGTATTCTATTCTCACTTTCACCACTCCTTTCAAATTCTTTAATTAAAATTATAGCCTCAATTTGTGATAAAAATTTGATAAAAAAATAAAGTTTAATAATTTAATCTGGATTTATTATGTTGTAATCTGAAATTTGCTAGAAATACGTGTAACTAAATTATAACATACTGTGTAAAAAAATGGAAGTAGGTTTAGTAAAAAAACTGTCCAACTTGGACAGTTTTTGATTAGTTATTTAAATTTTTAGGAAGATAAAATCCAAAGGTAGAGCCAATTCCTGAATCACTTTCCACAAATACTTCTCCTTGATGCTGCTCAACAATTTGTTTAACAATTGACAAGCCCAGTCCACTACCTTTCTTCTTGCCAGGAGTTCTAGCCTTATCAACCTTATAAAACCTTTTCCAAATATCCTGCAGTTCATCTTGAGGAATTCCTGCTCCATTATCTCTAACCCAAAATTTAATATTATTACCTTTTTCTGCTACCCCCATTATAATTTGTTCAGTATTAGAAGAGTATTTATTGGCATTATCTAATAGGTTTAATAACACTTGTTTTATCTTTTCTTTATCTAAATTACAGTTACATTTATCAGTAAGCAATTTAAGTTTTACTCTTTTTTCTCCTCCTGCAAATTGTTTGCTAAATATTTTCTTAATCTTTCTTAAAAATTGACCTACTTCTACTTCTTCTAACTTCAACTCTGCTGTAGTATTCAATTCAGACAAATCAAGTATTTCTTCTACCATATTTGAAAGCCTTTCTGTTTCTTCTAAAATAATATCTAAATATTCCTGCTCTCGTTCCTGCTCCTGCACTACACCATCAGACAGCACTTCAGCTGATCCTTTAATTGAAGATAAAGGTGATTTCAACTCATGAGAAACATTAGCCACAAAATCCTGCTGCAGTTTTTCAAATCTCCAGCGCTCACTAATATCGTTAAATAAAGCCACTACTGCCCATAATTCCTCTTTTTTTAAATAAATTGGAGCATAATTTACTAAAATCCGGTGTTCAAATCCATTATTTTGCAGAGAAAATTCACGCTGCTGTGCTTCAGCTGTAGCCAATACTTCATTAAATCCTGTTTTACTTTCTTCATTGTCTAATAAATTATTTATTTTCTTATTTATTAAATCAGACTTTAAATTAAATAAATTTTTAAAAGACTGATTAAATAATATTACCTCCTGCTGCTTATTAATAACTACTACCCCTTCTTCCATACCCGTTAGTACATGCTTTAATTTATTTCTTTCTTGAGTTAAATCATCAATTGTTACGTTCAGTTTTTCAGCTAAATGATTCATACTTTCAGACAAACTACCAATCTCACTATCATCATCTATATCTATTCGTTTATCAAAATTTCCTTCGCTCATCTGCAAGGCAATATCACTCATTTTTTTAAGTTTCCCTGATAAATCCTTGGCCCAGCTGTAAGAAACTATTAACGCTAATATAATAGCTAATAATAACGAATAAGCCATTATTCTTTGGATTTGATTAATTGTAGAGTTAATACCTGATACTGAACTAAAAATTAACAACCCTGCTTCTACATCTTTTGAATCTGTATTTCTTAATGGTATTCCTACCAGCATCATTGTTTCTTCAAAACGAGAGTCTTCAATGCGTTTGATTATTTTATCGCCTTTTAATACTTTTTCTACTTGAAATGAAGTTATCTGCTCTCTTTTAGAAATAGAGCTTGCCGGGTCTGATAAAATAAGATAACCATTTTTCGTTACTAACCAAGCATGTCCAGAATTTAATTCTGCAATCACTTTAATCCACTTTTGGGTGGTTTTCAAATCTCCCTGCCCTAAAGACTGCCCTAAAAACCGAGCAAAAACCTGACTTTCATTAATAATTTCTTCAGTCTTTTCTTTAAAATAAAAGTTTTTAACAAAATAACTTATTGCTAATCCTGAAATAATTACAATTATTAAGATAACAGCCAAAAATCTAAATAACAACCGGTTAAAAAGTACATTATCATTTAAATTAAACTTCAAATTTATAACCTACCCCCCACACTGTCTGAATATAATCTCTAACTTCTTCTCCTAATTTCTGACGTAGTGATTTAATATGAGTATCTACAGTTCGGTCATCGCCGTAATAGTCATAACCCCATACCTTATTTAATAATTTTTCTCGAGAAAAAACCTGCCGCGGTGACGAAGCTAACGTTAATAATAAGTCAAATTCTTTTGGTGTTAAAGATACTTTTTCTTCCCCTACTATTACAGTTCTATACTTTTTACTAATTTCCAAATTAGTAAAACTTAATACTTCTTCTTCTGAATCAGAGTTTTCCTGATTTGAATTACTACGCCTTAAAACAGCCTTAACTCTAGATACCACCTCTTTAGGACTAAAAGGTTTGGTCACATAATCATCAGCTCCAAGTTCTAAGCCCATAATTTTATCAGTATCTTTAGTTTTAGCACTTAACATAATAATAGGAATATCTTTTTCTGGTCTTAATTTCTGGCAAATTTCCCATCCATCTACCTCTGGTAACATAATATCTAAAATAATTAAATCTGGATTTTCAGAATTTATTTTTTCTAA
>JBNJFD010000125.1:0-6110 GCA_051746525.1 Bacillota bacterium
TTCTATCTAAAATAGAACTTAACTTTTTAGTAATAGCGCTAAAAGAATCTAACTCTTGAGAACTAAAAAAGAAGGGTTGATATAAAAAAGGAATTACTTGTCCTTTATAATAAGCATGAGAATCTTCTAATTTACTATATAACCTGTTGAAATCCTGTTGATACTTAGCCGCATCTTCTTCTAAAATAGACTTATAATCAGCAAAAGCTTCCTTCATCCTTTTCCACCCCCAACAATGAATTCAAACTATACTCTTTAATAACTTCTATTTTAGATTTACTGCTTAATTGTTCTTTTAATTGTTGAGCAGGAGTCAATTCTCTAAGCACTATTTTTTGTAACGGTTTTAAATAATCAACTTCATCCTCAGATAAAGCAGATTGAGCCCACCCTAAAAATTTATCAGCAACATCTAAAATATTATATTCTCCTAATTCTGCTTTTAAACCATTGCTGACAATATTCTGTTTAGCAGTTACAATATCTTCTACACTAAATTGTTCAATAAATTGCACTGCCTGGTCTAAATTAGACTCATTATATAAAATACCTTTCCAAAAAGCTACCACTGCTAAAAAATAATCTGGTGGCATTGCATCGCTCATTCTAATTTCAATAAATTGTTTTGCTCTCACATCAGGAAAAACCATAGTCAAAATATGTTCTAATTCTTCTTCTTCTAAATCCTTCGTTTTAAAAATTTCTGCTGCAATTTTATTTCCTGTAGCAAAATATTCTCCTTGGCTTTTTAAAAGAATCGGCTCCCTAGTTAAAATATACTGCGCATAACTTCGATATCCAAAATCAGCTGCAAAAACTCTAGGAATTATCCCGGTTCGATTATCATCAGTGTGCCCCCAAATTAAAGTTCTTAAAGCATTCTTTTCAAAAACTTCCCCCTCAAAAAAAGGAGCATTATCACAAAGTATACTCATGACAGGAGATAAAGCCATTGCTACTCTAAATTTCCGAATAAAATCCTGTTCAGATTTATAATCTAAAGCCAATTGAAAAGCAGCCGTGCCTTTCATCATATTATGTGCATATTCCCCCTGCTTTCCTAAATATTTAGCCATGATTTCATATCTTTTTTTAGGCAGCCAAGAAATATCATTTATTTTACTCTGAGGTTGATAACCTAAAGTTAATAATAATTGTTCTCTCTCTTCTAGAAGAGGTAATAAATGATCTAAAAAGTTAAAATAAATTTCTTTGATTGCTTTAATACTAAGTTGAGGATTAATCCCTACTTCAAATTGTCCTCCAGGCTCAATGGTAATATCAAATTCTGAAGCTGAAAGACTTAATAAATGATCTTGTTCTTTATGGGGGATTATTTTTTCATCTTTAAAGTTATTTAAAATATCACTAATCCCCTGCTGTGCATCATAATCTACTGCTGTTAAATCTTCTTTATTAATTACTAAATGTTCAACTTCAACACCAATTTGTTCTTCTAGTTGTTCTCCCTGACAAAAATAAGATGTTAATTTTTCAATTTGTTCTTCTAAATTCATACTGCTCACCCCAATATAAAATTCCTTCTTAATCAATACTAATTACTATTATATTATAGCATTTAAATTCCGATTAATAAAGAATTTAAAAACAAAAAATCCCTTACTTAGTCCAGTAAGGGATTTTAATTAATTTAATTGTGCTAATTTATATTGAAAAAATTCATCTCCATTAGGTCCATAATATTTCATTCTTTTTTGATAATAATTATATCTCCCTAATACCTTAAATAAATAGTTATTATAAAATTGATCTACATCTTTTTTTTCTGCATTATGATAACCTTGATTATAAGATACAATTACCTTATGGATATCATCATTATAGTCTTGATAAGCAAGTCCCAAATAATAAGCAGTAAACCTAATTCCTAAATCAGTAGCATCTAACATCCTCCATTTACTGTATTCAACTCCTAATTTTTTAGCAATCCATTGAGCAGTACTAACTCTCATACTAGAAACTCCAATACTAGCCCCCTGATCATAGCTGTCTTTAGAAACAAAATTAGTTTCTGCTTCAATAATTGCAGCTAACACTAATGGATCAATATCGACTTCTAATTCACGAGAATAATAATCACTCCAATATACTATAGAACTAGCATATTCTCGAGCCCTTTTTTTACTTAAATTAGCACTAGTATTATAAGCAATATCATGAATATACTTAACTCGATAAGACAAATAACTTTCTACAGTTTTATGATCATAGGCTAAAGCAATATTAGTAATACCAACCAATAATATTCCGACTAATACAAAAGTTATAATATACTTTTGCTGTTTCATAGTTATCACCCCTTATAAACTTGTTTTCCATTATAGATAATATCTAATTGACGCTTTAATAGAAACAATTCTTAATTAATTCAATTTCTATCTTTAACTATAGAGGATTCAATTAAGTTTTGCAAGTTTTAATTTTATATCTGGTCTTAAAAGGTATTATTAGCAATTATAACCCTAAAAAAACTAGTTAGAAGTAGTTAACCGACGCTAAAAGCTAATTAAAGATAATTAAAACATAATTTATAATTTTTGGCACCCAACTAATAATAATTATTAAATAATAAAATTAAATTGATTTTTTATAATAATATTTAAGATTTTGAGATATATTAATATTATAAATCAATATATATGATTTCTTAAATTTGTAATTATATTAATGGGATTAGTTTATCACTAAATACAGAATAAGGAGTTGAAAATAGACAATGGATAAATTAGCACTAATTTTAGTGTTAATAGGGGCACTGAATTGGGGATTAATAGGTATTTTTGGGTTTGATTTAGTTGCCTTTATTTCGGGAACAGAATTTGGTGTCCTTAACACTTTTAGTAGAATCATTTATACTTTAGTAGGTGTAGCAGGTCTGTATTCATTTAGTTTTTTATTCAGAGAAGAAGAGACACAAGTTGAATAATAAAAAGCAGCCTCATTAATGAGGCTGCTTTTTATTATTCTTTTTAAGTGAATTTTTAATTTTTAATCTTTTCTTTAATCTTATTTAATTCTTCTATAGTTACTGCTCCTTTTTTAATATGCTTTATTTCTCCCTGAGGATTAATAAAATAGGTAGTTGGTATAGCAGAAACATTATATTTACTCCCAATTTTTCTAGTTTCATCTAATAAAACAGGAAAATTATAATCACCTTGATCAATGAAGTTTTCTACTTGCTCTTTAGGTTCTCCTAGGTCAACTGCTAATAAAACAAACTCTTCTTTATTGTCTTCGTAAAACGAATTCAAATCAGGAATTTCCCTGCGGCAGGGGGGGCACCAAGTCGCCCAGAAATTAAGTAAGACATACTGACCTCGATAATCTGATAAAGATACTTCTTCTCCTTTTAAATTAGTTAAAGTAAAATCAGGAGCTATTTGTGATACCTTAATTCCGACATTATCTTGTTGAGCTGCAGGCTGCTTATCCTGAGACTGATTATCAGTTTGATAATAATAAACTCCTAATCCAATTCCAATCAACAACAAAACAACTACTACACCTAATTTCAATTTTTTATCCATCAAATTCCTCCTTAAACACTTTTTATTTATCAGCTACAATTAATAAAAAAACTGACTTAAAACCTGCATTTTATTTAAAAATAGCAGTAATCCGAATATAATTAAAATAGCTCCACTAATTTTCGAAATCAAAGGCAAATACTGATTTAATTTTTCTGATATTTTCATGAATTTATCAATAAATAAAGCAGTTAAAATAAATGGCACTCCCAGACCTAAAGAATAAAAGAACAGTAATATAACCCCTTCAACTAAAGTAGCTGAAGAACCAGCATAAGCTAAAATAGAAGCTAATACTGGGCCAATACAAGGAGTCCATCCTGCTGCAAACGCCATTCCCATTAGTACAGCAGTTAACCAACTACCAGCCTGTTTAGGACCTTCAAAACGTGCTTCTCGATATAAAAACTCAAATTTTAATATTCCAATTAAATGTAACCCAAAAATTATAATTAAAACTCCACTAATTTTATTAAATAACATTTTATATCTTGTAAACAACTGCCCAATGTAGCTGGCTGAAGCCCCCATTAAAACAAAAATTAGCGAAAAACCTAATACAAAAGCTAAAGCTCTCCAAAGAGTAAAACTCTTATTTTTATTTTCAGCACTACTACCAGTAATGTATCCCACATAAGCTGGCACTAAAGGTAAAACACAGGGAGATACAAAAGACGCAAATCCGGCAAACAGAGCAATAACTAATGAAATGTCTTCCATCGAATCCCTCCTCCAATAAAACTTTCCACTGTTTAATTTATGATTGAAATTAATCTAATAATTCTTGAATCCGACTCATAATAACTTTACCTGCTTCCTTCATTTCCTGCCGCTCTAATTTGCGGTCATAATAGTCATCTAAAGTAAAAGGTTTGCCAAAATGAACTTCTACACCATCTTTAATCGGGTGTCTAGTTTTTAGTCCTACTGGCAGTAATGGTGCTTTTGATTTAGTAGCTAATAATACCGAACCTAATTTAGCTCGTCCTAATTTTCCCGTTTTACTTCTCGTACCCTCAGGAAATATCCCCAATACTTTATCATTATTAATTAATCTCAAAGCCTGCTTAATTGCATTAGTGTCTGCTGTCCCCCGCTCTACAGGAAAAGCCCCATAGGTGTTCATTATTTTAGCCATAAAAAAATTTTCAAACAACTCTGCTTTAGCCATATAATGAATTTTGCGATTGATAGCTACCCCTAATACAGGCGGATCTAAATTGCTGACATGGTTAGCTACTACAATCACAGGACCCTCTTGAGGTATATTTTCAACTCCCCGCACTTTAGTCCTTAAAACAAGTTTTAAGACCCACTTTAAAACCCAATGGCTGAACCAGTAAAAATGATCCACGAATTTAAACCTCCCGCCACAAACTAATTATTCTATTAACAACTTCAGGAATATCTAAATCTGTAGTATCAATCACATGAGCATCTTTTGCTTTTTTTAAAGGGCTAAACTCACGATTTTTATCTAATTCATCCCGACGAATAATCTCCTTTTTTAACTGTTCAAAATCAACTACTTCACCGTTATTCTTTAAATCTTGATATCTTCTTTTGGTTCTCTCCGTTACAGATGCAGTTAAAAATATTTTTAAATCAGCATTAGGCAGAACCACAGTTCCAATATCTCGACCATCCATCACTAAACCACCTTGTGCTGCCATCTGCCGCTGCCATTTAACTAACTGTTCTCTAACCTCTTTAATTTGAGCTACCAAAGAAACATTATTACTAACTTTATTAGTTCTAATTTGCTCAGTTACATTTTCTCCATCTAAAATAACTAATTCTTGATTGCCTTCTTTTTCAAATTTGATCTTTGTTTGATGGGCCAAATCAGCTAATTCTGCTGCTGATTCAACATCAACATTTTCCCGCAGCGCTTTTAAAGTCAAAGCACGATACATTGCTCCTGTATCTATATAAATATAACTTAACTTGTCTGCTACTTTTTTAGCCACTGTGCTCTTTCCTGCTCCAGCCGGTCCATCAATTGCTATCACTAATTCCTTATCCTCCACCATTAACTATCAAACCCCTCCTAATTAATTTTCAATTGATAATTATAAGCTCTAAAACCTGTATCTTGCTTTTAGTTTTGCCTTTAATTGTCAATTATCAATTATCAATTGTCAATTGATAACGCTTCATCTTTGATGAATCATTATACAGATAAAATTGGATACTAGAAGTTAATTTAACACTCAATCACTTCTAATATCCAATCTCATTATTATCTATAAATAATCTTTTAATTTTTCACTCCGTGTTGGATGACGCAGTCTTTGTAAGGCTTTCTTTTCAATCTGCCTAATTCTCTCTCGAGACAAGTCATAATCTTGTCCAATTTCTTTTAAGGTTCGAGGTCGTCCATCTAATAAGCCAAATCTCAATTTTAAAATTCTTTTTTCTCTATCAGATAACGTATCTAATACTTCATCTAGTTCATCCTGCAATAACTCCTTTTGTGTTAACTGCTCTGGAGTTGGAGCATTAGTATCCTCAATCATATCACCTAAATAAAAATCATCATCGCCTTCTCCTACAGGA
>JBNJFD010000126.1:0-6091 GCA_051746525.1 Bacillota bacterium
AAAAACTTGATAAAATATTTTAGAGCAAATCACGGAAAAGAATATGATTTGAGGTGAGAAAAATTGAAAACCAAAATAAAAAAAATGATACTTTGGACAATAAGGATTGCTTTTATTTTAGCAATCCTTGGTGATTTGGTTACTTTTAGATGGCTGCATTTATTTACTTCTAGTTTAGCCTTGTTTTCGACGTATTTGCCGACAATATTCTCAGAAAAGAAGTTAGCTTATTTATTATCAGATTTGCAAATAGTAATGATTGTGTTCATTTTTTCTTCACTTTATTTAGGAGAATTAAATAATTTTTATGCTCGCTTTTGGTGGTGGGATACTATGCTCCATACTTTTTCTGGTATTACTCTTGGTTTTTTTGCTTTTATATTAATATATATTTTAAATGAGAATGAAAAAATTGATGTAATATTAAGTTCTGCTTTCATAGCAGTTTTTGCTGTATCTTTTGCTGTGTCTGTTGGTGTGTTTTGGGAAATTTTTGAGTTCGCTATGGATTCGTTCTTTGGAATGAATATGCAGAAAAGCGGTTTAGTAGATACAATGTGGGATTTAATAGCTGATTGCATAGGAGCTGGCATTGCTGGTTTATACGGTTATTTATATTTAAAGGATGGTTTCCCGTCTTTTTTTGGGGAAGAAGATTAATCTATATTAACTAAAAATGATAATTAGTAAAAGGTAGGGGATAAAATGGCAGTACATAATAATCAAATTAGTACAATTTTTAATCAAATAGCAGATTTATTAGAAATTAAAGGGGCCAATGTATTTAGAGTTAGAGCTTACCGCAATGGTGCCCAGAGTATTTCCAATTTATCAACAAAGTTAAGTGAAATGGTTGCTGCGGAAGAAGATTTAACAGATTTAAATGGGATCGGTGATGATTTAGCTGCTAAAATTGAAGAAATAATTAGAACAGGTTCCTGTAGCTATTTAGGAGAGTTAAAAGAAGAACTATCACCGGGGTTGCTTGATATCTTAGAAATTCCTAGATTAGGTCCTAAACGAGTTAAGACTATCTATGATGAATTAGGAATAGATGATGTAGATGAATTAGAACGGGCTGCAGAAGAGCATCAAATTCAAGAGTTATCTGGTTTTGGGGCTAAAACAGAACAAAACATTTTAGATGGAATTAAAGAAAACAGAAAGAAAAAAGGAGTTAAAAGATACTTATTATCTACAGCCCAAGAGTATGTAGCTGATTTAATTGATTATCTAGAAAATGTTGAGGGAGTAAAACAAGTTACCGTGGGAGGAAGTTTTAGAAGAAGAAAAGAAACTATTGGTGATATTGATATATTAGTTCACTGTGAAGATAGAGAGAAAACAGCTCAGGCTTTTGTAGATTATGAAGATGTTAAAGAGATAACTGCCCAGGGGTCAAAGCGTTCAGCAGTTATTTTAAGGTCAGGTCTGCAGGTGGATTTGAGGTTTATTGCTGGAGAGCAGTATGGCTCTGCTTTGATGTACTTTACAGGATCGCAAGCTCATAATGTTGTCTTGAGGCAGTTGGCCCAAGACCAGGATTTGAAGTTAAGTGAGTATGGTTTGTTTGCTGGAGATGAGAATTTAGCTAGTGCCACAGAAGAGGAGGTTTATCAGGCTCTTGGTCTCGATTATATTGTACCTGAATTAAGAGAGAATAACGGAGAAGTAGAAGCTGCTCAAAATAGTCAACTGCCGGAATTAGTAACATTAGGAGACATCAAAGGTGACTTACAGATGCATACTACTGCTAGTGACGGGAAGAACACTTTAAGAGAAATGGTTGAAGGTGCTCGAACTAAAGGCTACGAGTACATAGCAATTACTGATCACTCTAAGCGGGTTAGTGTAGCCGGCGGATTAAATGAAGAAGAACTGTTAGCTGAATTGGACAAGATTGACCAATTAAATCAGGAGTATGATGATATTACAATTTTTAAATCTTGTGAAGTTGATATTTTAAAAGATGGGACTTTAGATTTAGCAGATGAAGTATTAGAACAATTAGATGTAACTGTGGCTGCAACTCATTATTATCGTGATTTAGATAAAGAAGAGCAGACGGCAAGAGTAATTAAAGGATTAAAGAATCCTCATGTGAATATCTTGGCCCATCCTACAGGAAGAATAATTGGAAAAAGAACAGAGATGGAAGTAGATTTAGAAAAAGTGATCAAAACCGCTGTAGAACAAGGCTGCTTTTTAGAAATAAATGCTTCTCCTAAGAGATTAGATTTATCAGATAAGTACTGCCGTTTAGCTAAAGAACTAGGATTAAAATTAGTGATTTCTACAGATGCCCATTCAGTCCAGCAGTTAGATAATATGTCCTATGGAGTTGACCAAGCAAGACGGGGCTGGCTGACGGCTGAAGATATTGTTAATACTAGAGGGGTAGAAGAATTTAAAGAATTATTGAATAGCTAATAATATTTTCCCGGGCCAAGGGCTCGGGAATTTCTATGTAAGGATCAACTATTAATATTCCCTCCATGAGGCAACAACTAAGCCATCCTGCTTGCCATCATGATTATTATCAATTGCTTCTAAGCGTGCAACAATTGTTTTAGTGATACCTTGATATTTTCCTTTAGATTCAACATGGTATTTGTATAAGTCATCTTTTGTAATAGAAACTTTATAGTTCACATTATCTAATTGGCCCTTGATATAGTTTTCTTGATTGAAATCACCCTGTACTTGATTTAAATAGGCTAGAGCAGTTTCTACACCTGCTTCAGCGCCATAAAAAGCTTTAGTTGCTTTAGTTTGGAAAATAATATTATCATTTTGAGTTTGGATGATAGTGCTAAAGGCATAGATTAAGCTAAGTAAAATAACAACAACAAAAATAGTTAAAATCATTGTTAAACCCGATTCATCTTTAACCATAATTATCCCTCACTTCCCTCAATTAAATAGAGATCAACTGAACTATTTCGTGGATAAACTTTGCGTGTTAATTGATGTTCAATCTTAATCTCTTTTTTATTTTTTAAATCTAAATTCTTTTTAAATTGAAGTTGAATTAATAATAAATTATTAGTAGTAAAAGAAAAAATTTGTTGGTTCTTAATAAGCCCTTTGCCAATAATAGTTTTATCCCAATTGTTGAATGCAGACCAGTCTGTAATAAATCTTAGTTGTTTTGAACTGTTTTGCAAATAAAGATTATTGTTTTTTAATATATAACGAGAGTAATTTAACTGTTCATTGGCAGTAGTTTCTTTTAAAATCATCTGCGTTCCTTTAGAATTAATACTAATATCTAAAGCATTTCTAGCTTTGTTAGCAATTTGCTGTAGGGCTGTTTCATTTTGTTGTAATTCCGATTGTGCTTTACTGTAGTTATAAGAAGACCAACTAAAATTTTTAATTTGAATTAATCCTAAACCAATAATAGAAAAGATTAAAACTACAAATATAATTTCCAATAACGAATAAGCAGCTGGAGAAGAGAATTTATTTTTCATCATTTTGGGCACCTTCTTTAAATTTTGTGGCATTAGTGATAAAAACCAGTTTGTCGCGGTTACTATTGGCAAACATATCTCCTAATACCTGTTCTGGTGTTCTTTCTTTAACTGGAATAGTAAAAATACCACTTTTATTAGTAATACAATAATATTGATCAGCTAAGGGCTCACGATAAATCAATAGATACCCATCTTCCCACCATTCATAGAACCTAGGGTTGCGGTAACAGAACTGCTCACTATTAGCAAGTCTAGTTGTAAACTTAGAATAGTAATCAGCAAGCTGTTTTAAATCACCAGACCTTTTATCCCAGGCAGGGAAGTTATTGTTTTGTTCTTTATATTGAGCTAAGTCTGCTTTAGCAGTTAATAACTGTTTAAGAGCTTGATTATGATTTGAGGCTTCTTTTTTAGAAGCAAAGGGCTCTGTGCTGCGCATAGTAGATAAACTAATTTGTTTTTCTTGATTAAATTTGTTACGCCAAAAAACTGTTACTTTAATTTCTTTTAGCTTATCCCCACGCACTGTTATTTTTCTTTTAAATTTATCTGAATCATAATCAACATTTTTCACTGCTCCATAGTCTTCAGATTTACTATTTAAATCATCCAGCGGCTGTGCTTTATATTCTTCTAGAGTTGACCTAGCTAATGATAAGGCCTGATAATGCAGTGGTTCAGACGAACTGTCAATATTATTGAGAAAAAAGCTGCTGCTAATAAGCATTACAATAGCAAAAATAGCAATGCTAAAAGATAATTCAATTAAGCTAAAACCAGATTCTAATGTGGAGTTATGCATATTTTCACCTCATTAACTTTAAAATTAAAGTTCAAATAGAGAAATTATTAATTTATTGTTGGCAGTAGAATTATTTTTTTTAGCTTTAATTACTACATCAGAACTATAACTTGTCAATTTATAATAATTGTCGTTCCCATTATAAACAATAATAAAATGATTAGCTCCCTGCAGTGGGTTTTCCTGCAATTGCTTAAGCTTAGGATCAAAAGGAGTAGCAGTTGAAAAATCAATACTTGCCGGAGCATAGTAATAATATTTATTATAATCAAGATTTGGTAGTGCTGTTATCTTAGTTAATTGGGGATAGTAAGTAATAATATCTTTTAGTGTTCCTAATTCAGGTTTTTTTTGTTGAGCTAAGGGGAAATTATAAACAGGGTAATAACCAAAATTAAAGCGAAATTCTTCTAAGCTTAGTTTAACCTGGTTTAAATTATGTTTAATCTGCTGGCTGGTATTTTCTTGCTGGGTTATATTTTTACTTGTTATAAGATTGGGAATTATAATAGCAGCTAATAGAGCAAGAATTGAAATTATAATCAACAATTCTAGATAGGAAAAAGCTGCTTGCTGATAATTTTTTTGAGCAGTAGCCATGACTGATGCCCCCTAGCACTATGTAAATTATTTACATCTACATATATAATTACTATAAAAAGAGTAATATTCCTGCATAAATTAAAAATAAAAGCCGCAAAATTTAAATTGCGGCTTAAAAAAATTATTTTTGTTGGCGATAATAGCAGTATAGTTTATAAATAATAAATGCAATTACAGCTATTAAGGCTAACCAAGGTAACAAAGCACCAACAATTACAATAATAGAATTAATACTATTTACGAACTCTTGAATAGAATCTTTGAAGCTGTCAAGAAAACCCCAATTGTTATTATCGATAACTGGTTTGGAGGTTGTAAAAGTAACATTAATAGTAGAGAAATTAATTTTATTATCATAATAATCAAGTTTACCTTGTAACTGCTCTATATTTCTGCGAACTCGATTAAGTTCTTTTTCAATTTTAAGTATATCTTCCACATCTTTTGCTTGTTCTAATAAGTTAATATATCGTTCTTCTTGAGCTTTAAAATTCTTGAGTCTAGCCTGCAGGTCAATATACTCCATTGTTATATCTCGGGAACTAATTTGTTTATTGTTAACTTCTCCTAACTGTTCTAAGTCATTAATAGCTTTGTGGAACTTCTTCTGCGGTACTTTAATACTAAACTTGTAATATTTACGGTCACTCTGCCATTGATTAGAATTAGCTAGATAGCCAGATGAGTTTTCTACAATAGTAGTAATTTCTTCTGAAATAGTAGTTAAATCTTTGCTTATTATTTTTAGATTAGCTTCTTTAATAACTTTTCTATCTACTGTTGCCTGTTCTTCGCTACCATAATTATCAGCTTGAGTAGTTGGGGCTTTATTTGCTTTTGAGTTAGTAAATTGACTAGTTCTGTTTTTCATTTGTGATGATTCTTTAACCTGAGCTTGTTGGTTCATAGTCTGATTTCCTTGACAGCCCACGACAAATAATAATAAAATAAGAGAAACTAATAATATTAATTTAGAAAATTTAAATTTCTGGAACATAAAAATCCCCCTTTGAGATGGAAGTTACTATAATTAATCATGCCTAGAAAAGATTTTGTTGATAGACATATTTATATTATACTAAATTATAGTTATCTACACAATAGATTACTTTTGCCAAAATAGTCAGAATTATTTTTAAACAAGGGGTTTTCATAAGTGGTACAGAATATTTAACAATGAGAGTTTAATTTTAAGTTTAATTTGGAG
>JBNJFD010000127.1:0-6085 GCA_051746525.1 Bacillota bacterium
AGAAATTAGAGGTAGAGTAGTATCCATTGTTGTTGCTCCCCCTGGGGCAACAACGATAATTTCATTTTCCCAACTCGCTAATAGAGGAATTAAAATAATTGCAAACACTTCTCGCAACACATTCGTTAAAAAAGCCAGGACTCCTAAATCCGCACTATGAATTTTAGTTAGTATCACCCCTGATAAACTATACCACCCAAAACCAGCGCCAATCGCACTTGATTCATTTATGGACAAGTCCAAAATAACCCCCACAATACTTGTCCCCAAAATACTGCCAACAGCAATTAAAAGCGGAATCAGTAGTACTTTCCACCCCATCTGTTTTAATTTATCAATCACTTGCTGATTAGAACCTAAATCAATCCCTACTCCTAATAATAAAATAGTCAAACAGAAAGTCGATAAAAAATCTAAATTATGTACTAAAAAACTGGGGTTTGTCAAATATCCTGCTGCAATACCTAAAAGAATTACTATAATGATTGCTATTAACATCATCTAATCCTCCTTAAAATATGAAGCAAATATTAAAATCATTGCTACACTACCTATAATCGAACTCCCAGCTAATAATATTGCTTCTAGACCAATTTGGTCTAAATTCTGCAGTATTCTATCGTTATTTCCAATTTCAAACCCCATCACAAATAATAATATAAATAATCCGCCTAAAATTAAATAATGTGCTAAATCAGTTATTTTATTTGGTAATAGATTGAAATAGCCAATACAAATTCCTATTATTAATGATGCAATGATTATTTGCATATTGATTCCTTCCTTTTTGTCCTCATTATAGCATAAATTAGAGATTAATTCTAACAAAAGAAAAAGCCTTCCCTAACAGAAGGCTGAATTTATTCCTAGTTTATTTTTCTTCCCATCCAATTTCCTCCTCAGTTACATCTATATCTCTTGCAGTGACAAGGTCATCACTATCTGGGTCATCAATAATTGTTTCTACAAATGCATCCGGCAGCATATCTAATCTTAAATTATCACTTGATTCTAAATTTTTATTACCTGGGTTATCAATATTTATATTCCCCGGAGTCATCATTGACCCACTAAAATTAAAATGTCCATCACCTTCAATATTAACTCCATTTCCGCCAAACAAATAAGAATCTTTCCAGTCTATATTACCATTTCCCTTATTATTTTCATCAACTTTGATATTTAAATTTCCCGAAGCAACAAAATAATGATTTTGAAAATTAACTTCACTAGCATCAATAGTTATATCTCCCTCGACAAATACTATTCTTGGTAATGGCTTGCCATCATCTTCTTCTTCTGGAGTTCCATGAATGATTTCTGAAGAACCTCTAGGGTTACCACCTGCAAGGCTGAGTGGCCCATGGCTTTTATAATAATGATAATCCTCGCCTTTAGCAGCATCAAAAGGAACTCGAGTTCCAGGTATAGTTTCAGGACTAGTCCAATCATACAAATGACCTTTTCCGCCCATTCCTACTTCTATCCTCCTTCTCCCACGCGGAATATAAGTAGGAGCTCTTTCGAAATCCTCCCGAAATCTTTCTTCTCTGGCCTCTTGCTTCAACGGTGCTTTATCAAATCGAGGAATTTTATCTGCAGACAAATTTGTTTTTAAATCATCCCTAGAATCAGTATCAACACCAGTAACATCTCCCCCAGCTCTAATTGGATCTCCAAAAGGATTATCTCCTAATTGAATTCCTTCTTCTTTCCAATTTACAGCGATTATATCTAAATCAAAGTCATAATCCCTAGTCCGAACAATACTTCTTGTCCGGTTTCTCCCTTTACTGCTCACACTAGAAGTGGTTTCTATTGTTAAAGTCAGTTCAGTATCATCACTCTCATAATTCGAATCAATTACAAAATCATCAATTTGCCCTTCCATTTCATCTAAACTATCATTACTGTAATCATAATCATTGAAATTTATAGTGCCTAGTTGATTTTCAAATCTTTGTTTTACTTGCTGCTTTGCCTCTCTTTCAATTTCTCTGACTTTATCGTCTAAAAACTCGTTATAATCACTTTCTACAGCTTCTTCGCGTTTTTCTCTGCTATCAAAATCCCCTTCAGGATTTATATCTTTCGCATCTTCTAAGAGTTCATCTCTATCTATATTTTCAAATTTCTCTTTTACGTCTGACATTATATCTCCAACTTGAATTTGGTCAATCACATCATTTTGAAGAATATTCCCTGCTTCCGAAAAACCATACGTTATTTGTGACTCAGCCTTATACAGAGCTTGACTTCTATCACCTTCAAAATTTTTCATAGCCAAATTACTATTAATGACTGTTGCTGCAGCAGCGATAAAAACACCCGCTACTACTAAAATAGCTAAAGTCACTCCGATTACCGCCATTCCTTTTTCATCTTTAATATTCATGATTTCACCCCCTCTGTTAATTATTTTCATACCCTTTCACTTTAACTATAGATTCGAGGTTATAGGTTAAAAGATTGTCTTCTTTTTTGCTAGAAGTTTCTTTAGAAAATTCTATATCAAATTTGACCCACGTAGTAGGATCTTCTTCAAATTCCACACTTTCTATATTGCAATCCGAACGAGGAAAATCACTTTGGCTTTCTAAACCACTTCCTTTATCTCTACTATATTCAATTATTTTGTCACTACTATTATAACTATAACGAGCAATAGTATCACCATTAGATATGATTTCTAGTTCTTCACTGGAAGCATTTACATTATCAGCCTCATTAAGATCTTCAGTTAAATGTCTTTTTAAATTTTCCGCCGCTTGACTTAATAACATCTTATCAGAAATATTTCGACTAGTAGTTCTACTCATTATTAATACAGTAGCTATTCCGCCAACAATTACTGATAAAGCTATACTAGTTACCATAACTTCTATAAGAGTAAATCCTTCATTTTTAGTTTCCATTATTATCACCTGACTTTTTTAGTTATCTTCTTCAACTAAGGTTTCCAATCGAACCCTCTGTTCTTCACCTTTTTGTTCCCACGAAACTTCTATTTCAAGTAATATAAAACCATCATTTTCAGATGATTGATTGATTTCTAAATTATACTGATCAACTCCATCAAAATCAAAATTATTCTTCCAATCCCCATTATTCCAGTTATCAATTTCATTATTTATATTAGAAGTCCCCTGGCGATATAAATAAGTGAAATGATCAGCAGCATTTTGAGCTATATCAAACGCTTTGTCCCTTTGATTGACATTAGCCGAATTACGGACTAAATTTGTATACGCAGTTAACATGGGGACAATAACTAAACTAAGCAACACTACAGCAACTAGTATCTCAATAAAAGTAAAACCTTTTTTTTCATCTAGTAATCCATCGAGATCCATATATCACTACCTCCTTCCCTTATACAAACCAGAACGGCAATAAATTATTTATTTTCAGTTAAGCATTTTATTAATTTAAAGTACTTATCTGAAAACAAATAATTTATACTGTCATAAAGACAATCAACATTCGGCTTAATCGATATCGATTAAGCCGAATGTTGATTATATTAATTCACTTTTACTGGTAATACAATTTCTTCTCCAACTTTATCTTCTAAAGAAGAAATTCCATTTATCTTTTGAATAGTTTCTGCTTTAACATCATATTCTTTAGATAGCTTAGACAGAGAATCTCCATCTTTAACTTCATAATAGCGATCTTCAGGAACAGGAATTTTAATTGTCTGTCCTCTGCTTAAATCCTTAACATATTGAATATCGTTATAATCTAAAATCTTAGCAAATGAAATGTTAAATAATTTACCTACATTCCATACACTTTTATTTTCCCCTATTTCATAATTAAATGTTTTGCTTCCAGATTCAGCATCTACATTATCACCTACATTATCTTCTGCTGCTGTAGAATCAATGATTTTAGGAGTTAAAAAGACAACTAATTCAGTTTTTTCTGTATCCATACTCTTGCTTTGGAATAATTTCCCTAGAATAGGTACATTCCCTAAACCAGGAACCTTTTTCATGTTTTCAATTTCTTCTTCTCTAATCAATCCACCAATGGCAATAGTTTTTCCATCAGCAACTCTAACATTAGTTTCTACTTTTCTAGTTTCAATAGTTGGATAGCGAATACCATCATTTGTTTCAAAAGTTTCTGAAACAACACTAGTTTGCGGCTTAACATCCATCTGAATCTTGCCTTCTTCTGTAATTTTAGGCGTAATGTCTAAATTAATACCTACATCTCTAAACTCAACTTCAGTCTGACCATCTCCACCTGGTTTTACAATTGGCACTTCATCTCCTATATCAATTGCAGCCTGTTTACCATCTAAAGTAGTAATTTGGGGATTAGCTAAATTTTTAGCTTGGTTTTTACTTTCTAACATATTGATAATATTTAAATAATTAAGATTTAAATTATCAGAAATAGTAGAAGTATTAGAATCCGAAGTAACTTCATTATTATCATCTTCTCGGTCATCTATAGTAGCACTATTCCCATTGATATCCAATTTCTGGAAGTTCCAATCTACTCCTAATTCTTCTAATCCGCCGTGAGTAATTTCTTCTACTCGTGCTTGGATAATTATTTGCTTCTTCTCATAATCTAATTCTTTAATTGTATCTTCTATCTCAGCAAACTTACTTTGGTAAGCAGTTATTATCAAACTATTGGTTCTTTTATCGACCCGAATACTATCATCTTCTACTAATAAATTAATACTTTCTTTAACTTCTCCTGGGTCAGCATTCTTTAGTTTATATACTTTAGTAGACTTTTTCCCAAATCCTTCAGACAATTTTTCTGAAGAAGCTACTAAGACAGTATTATTTACAATTCTATAATCTAAACCACTACTCTTTGCTAGTAAATCAACTGCTTCTCTGAAAGAAATATCTTCTAAATGAACACTTGTTGTCCCTTGAACAGAACTATCTGTTACAATATTCATATTGGCTACATCAGCTAATGCCCTAAACGCATCTCTTAATTCAACTGATTGAAAATTTAAATCAATACTATCTTTTTGAGCAGCCACATTCCCACCTACTAAAACAACTAACAACATTAATATGAAAACTGTGCTTACAATTCGTTGAGTATTAATCTTGCCCACCCCCAAAAGTATAAGTTAATTCTTCGTCATATTCTTCTGCTAATATTCGATTTGAATTTATATCTTTAATTATCAAACTTGATATTTTATCACCCGGCTTGACAATTTGCACTTCTCCACTAACTTTAATTATTGCTAATCTTCTGTCCGAACTTCCTAGCAAACCTAAAACATTCACCTGGTCACCAATTCTTTCTTTTACTGGTTTTTCATCTTCACTACCACTTTCTTTTTCTTTCGAAGAACTACTGCCTTCTTCCTTTCCGGGGTCATCTGCTTTTTCTAATGGTACTTGAAAAGGATTAGAGCCAGATGCCAACTTTTCTGTTTCACTTTCTTCAAGACTGTCTTCTTCCTCTGAATCAGCAGTTGCATCAGTTTCTTGATTAACACTTTCAACTAAGCCATTTACTTCATTTTCAAATTCATTAATGGCTTCTTCACTATTATTAATAGCTAAAAAGTACACTCCAATAGTTACTGCTCCTACCAAAAATAAACTTACTAATACTATTAATAAAGGAGCATTCTCTTTTAGTAAAAGGGACTGCTGGTTATTACGTTGTAAATTCAACAAAATCACCTTCCTTTCCTATCATCAGTAGCAAACGCTACTAATTTAAGCTGTGCCTTGATGTTCGTTTCAGAATCTGGAGCTAAATCCTCCTGGTTATTAGTATTCAAATTAAGATTGTTGACTTTAATTAAATACTTCAACTCTTCAATTTGATTAACTAAATTTACTATCTCACTATAGGTGCCATCGATTTCAATTAAAATTGGTACTTGCTGATAGCTGTAATCTGAATTGTTTTGTTGAGTCCCAGAATTATTTTGCTGAACCCCTATTGAAGATCCAGATTCTCCATCTTCTAAACGAACAGTAATTAAATCTAATCCACCGTCATCTATTAAATTATTTAATTTCACTATTAAATCACTTTTCTGCCCAATTGCAATTGGTTGGTCCTGTTCGCGGCTTTCTAA
>JBNJFD010000128.1:0-5997 GCA_051746525.1 Bacillota bacterium
TAAATATAAGAATGCTGCTGCAGAAACAATGATTTTAACTGGAGTAGCGCTGGGCTCTTTATTTACTGCAGGAACAACGGCTCTGCAGTATTTTGCCAGTGATGTAGAAGTTGCCTCGTTGGTATTTTGGACTTTTGGTGATTTAGGAAGAGTTGTGTGGAAAGAGTTAGCTTTTTTAGTTATAATAGTAGTACTTGGGATTATATATTTTATTTATAATAGTTGGAATTATAATGCTTTAGATACTGGGGATGAAACTGCTCATAGCTTAGGTGTTGCAGTGGATAAAGTTCGTTTAGGCGGAATGCTTTTTGCTGCACTACTCACTTCTTTAATAGTTTCTCTGGTAGGGATTATTGGGTTTGTAGGTTTGGTAGCACCGCATATTGTACGCAAAATAATTGGTGCTAATGAGAAATTTCTATTGCCAATAGCAGCGTTAACAGGAGGTTTATTATTACTCATATCAGATACAGTAGCTAGAACAGTTGTTGCTCCAATAGTTCTGCCAGTAGGTATTTTAACTTCTTTTTTAGGTGTGCCGTTATTTCTGTATTTGATTGTTAAAGGGAGGGAGTATTATTGAGGTTAGAGATTGATGGTGTGCATTTTAATTATCAAAGTGAATCAGTGCTAAAAGATGTTAATTTCAAATTAGCTCCCGGAGAGGTTTTAGCACTATTAGGACCTAATGGTTCTGGGAAGAGCACATTGCTTAAGTGTATTAACCGTATTTTAAAACCCCAAGTAGGAAGTATTTTACTTGACGGTAGTGCTACATCAGATTATCATCAGCAAAAGATGGCTCAGTGCGTGGGTTATGTCCCTCAACAAGGGGAGAATAACTTTCCTACTACTGTATTTGAGACAGTAATGATGGGGCGGAAACCATATATAAATTTTAAAGCTCAGGAACAGGATTTAAAGATTGTAGCTAGAATTATAGAACAGTTAGGTTTAGCAGAGGTAGCACAGCGGAACATTAATCAATTAAGTGGCGGACAACAACAGAAGGTTGTGGTTGCTCGAGCCTTGGCCCAGGAGCCTGAAGTATTGCTCTTAGATGAACCGACTAGCAATTTAGATTTAAAACATCAATTAGAGATATTAAATTTAATTAAAGAACAAGTACAGCATAACATTTCTAGTGTGCTTGCTGTGCATGATTTAAGTTTAGCAGCTAGATATAGTGATAAGATCATTATTTTAAGAGATGGTAAAATTTTTGCAGCAGGGGGGTTAGAGGTTTTAACTCCTGAAAATTTAGAAGCTGTTTATGAAGTAAAAGTCAATGTAGAAGATTTTAATGGTCGAAAGATAATAATTCCCGAAGAACCACTATGATAATAACCTTTATAATTCAAAAAGGAAGTGAAAAAAATGAATTTAAAACAAATTGGGATAGTCAATAGCAAGTTTAAAAAGCCTGCCAACCCTGAAAAAATGAAGGAGTATCAAAGCAAAATTATAATTGATGAAGATTATAGTAAAGGGCTAGAAGGTTTAGAAGCAGGACAGCAACTACAGATTGTGTTTTATTTTCATTTAATTGATGATTATAAATTATTTGGGCCCAAAAGAATTGGAGAACCGCGTGGCGTTTTTGCTTCTCGCAGCCCTAAAAGACCTAGCAAGTTAGGGATTACAACAGTAGAATTAATAGGGCGAGAAGGCAATGAACTGCAGGTTAGAGGGTTAGATGCAATTGATGGAACTCCAGTGGTTGACATTAAGCCTTATTCTCAGTTAATGGACCAAATTAATCCAACAGAAACTTATCATAAATCTGAACCTCGTAGTAAAATTGAAAAGTTAGTTGAAGAGAATCAATTAAAACAGCTATTATTAAAAATAGGAGAACTGCATGGTCATTTTTGTCCGTTTTTGAGTTTGGGAGCTAAGGCAGCAGCTTATGCTATGCAGCAGTTAGATTCTAAATCGGAAGGGTTAGAAGAAGTAGTAGCAATCACCGAAACAAACAGCTGTTTTAGTGATGGTATTCAATATGTAACAGGATGTACTTTTGGGAATAACGCTTTAATTTACCGTGATTATGGGAAAACGGCAGTTACTATTGCTACAAGAGATGGAGCAGGAATTAGATTATATTTAGAAAATTATGATGTAGTGGCTAATAATTACCCAGAGGCTGATAAATTATTCGATAAGGTAATTGCTAAACGAGAAGGTACTGCGGCAGAAAAGAAAAAATTGAATCAAAAATGGCAGGAGGTTTCTTTTGAATTGTTAGAGTATGCAGTAGAAGATTTATTTAAAATAGAAGAAGTAGAAGTGGATTTACCCGATTATGCGCCAATAAAAAAAGATAGGTTTTGTTCACAATGTGGAGAAAAGATTATGAATGGTAAAGAAGTAACTATGGAAAATGAAGATTATTGTATTCCCTGTATTGAGGGGACATATCTGCAGCTTGATGGTAGGGGTCTAAACTTAAATGGAGACCATTGAAGTTGATTAGAAAGGAGTGGCTAGAGTGAAAAAAGAACAGATTGCAGATGTATTACAAAGAGTTAAAAGCGGCGATTTAGAAGTTGAACAGGCATTAGATAACTTGCGAGATTTACCTTTTGAAGATTTAGGATATGCTAAAGTAGATCATCATCGTGGATTGAGAAATGGTTATCCAGAAGTGATTTATTGTGAAAATAAAACTACTGAAGAGATTAAAGGGATAGTAGCTAAAATGATAAACCGAGATAAAAATATTTTAGCCACTAGAGCCAGCAAAGAGGTGTATCAAGCCTTAAAGGAAGTTACTACGGATTTAGAATATTATGAACGAGCTAGAATTGTAGTAGTTCAACAAGAAGAAGTGGCTAAAAGCAAAAGTAAGTTATTAGTAATGACAGGTGGAACTTCTGATTTAGCAGTGGCAGAAGAGGCTGCTATTACAGCAGAGGTAATGGGCAATAGAGTAGAACGTGCTTATGATGTGGGAGTAGCTGGAATTCACCGCTTATTTGCTCAACAAGATAAGATGAAGGAAGCTAATGTAATTATTGTAGTAGCAGGGATGGAAGGAGCTTTGGCTAGTGTAGTTAGTGGATTAGTGGACAAACCAATTATTGCTGTGCCGACAAGTGTAGGATATGGTGCTAATTTTGATGGTTTAGCAGCTTTGTTGGCCATGTTAAATAGCTGTGCTAGTGGTTTAGGAGTAGTTAATATTGATAATGGTTTTGGAGCTGCATATTTAGCAGATTCAATTATTAATCAAATTGACAAAAAAAGCAATGGATAAAAGAGCAATGGACAATTGAGAATAACAAGAACAGTAGTTGATAATTAATAATGTGTCTTAATTTTCAATTAAAGTCTGGAGGTTATTTAATGGATATTTTATATTTTGATTGTTTAGCTGGAATTAGTGGTGATATGACTATTGGTGCTTTGCTAGATTTAGGAGTAGAGCAAGATAAATTAAGGGATGAACTAAATAAAATTGAGTTAGATGGTTATCAATTAGAAATTAATAGAGCGCAAAAAAGCGGAATTACTGGGACTGATTTTAAAGTAAAAATAGAATCTGCAGCAAAGCAGCAAGCTAGTTCTTCTAGTCAGCAGCAGACTCATAACCATGACCATGCAGATGATCATTCGCACCAACACTCTCACGAACACAGTCATAATCACAATCAAGAACATTCTGATGAAGCTCATCATAGCCATGATGAGCATAGTCATGAAAATGAGTCAGATCAAACAAAGCTTCATAATCACTCAGCTCATGGGCATCGTAATTTGCATAATATTAAGCAGTTAATAAATAGCAGCAATTTAGAAGATGCAGTTAAAGAGCTGAGTATTGATATTTTTGAATTAGTAGCTCAAGCAGAAGCTAAAGTCCATAATAAGGATATTTCAGAAGTGCATTTTCATGAGGTAGGAGCAATTGATTCTATAATAGATATTGTGGGAACGGCTGTTTGTATTAAGCAGCTAGATGTAGATGAAATATATGCTTCTAAGCTGCATGTTGGAACAGGATTTGTTGATTGTGCTCATGGCACTATTCCTGTGCCTGCACCTGCCACTACTGAAATTTTAAAAGGTGTTCCGATTTACTCTAGAGGTATTGAAAATGAGTTAGTTACTCCAACAGGAGCAGCAATTATTAAAACTTTAGCAGATGAATTTATTGCTCTTCCTGAAATGGAGATAGAAAAAACAGGTTATGGATTAGGAGATAGAGAATTAGAAATAACTAATATGTTGCGAGTGCTGAAAGGTAAAAAAAAAGTAAAGAATCTTTAATGATGTTAGAAACAAATATTGATGATATGAATGCAGAGATATATTCTTATTTATATCCCAAATTATTTGAACAGGGTGCATTAGATGTATATTTAACTAATATTATGATGAAAAAGAATCGGCCTGCAGTTAAGGTTAGCGTATTAGCAGAAAAAGAAAATGCAGCTCAACTTGAAGAGCTGTTGTTTAGAGAAACTACTACTTTAGGAATTAGGAAGTATGAAGTACAGCGGGAAATCTTAAAGCGAGAGTTTTGTGAAGTAGAGACGAAATGGGGAACAGCAACAGTCAAAATAGCTAAAAAGGAGGGGACAATTGTGAATTGCGCTCCAGAATATGAAGATTGCAAGCAATTAGCAGCAAAGTTTGATGTTCCCCTAAAAAAAGTTTATCAACGGGTAAGTAAGCTTTGTTCTGATTTTAAAATTTAATAAGCAGATAAAAGTGGGGCAACTGCCCCACTTTTTTTCTTTTTAAGCTTAAATATTTATGCTGCAAATAAGCTGCTAAAGAATTTAACTATACTGCCAGCCATACCAAGGGCACTTGAGATTACGCCTAAGACTCCAGAAACACTACCACCATTAACTTGACGCATTTCTTGGTCAGTAAGTTCTCTCATTGAGGTTTCCTCCTTTTTATAATGTTTGTAAATTAAAAGCCGGTTTCACCATTAACTCCATATAGCCCAGGTGACCAAATATAGACTATACTTCATTGTTTCTTTTTAAGCAATTGAACTATGATTGATTAGTTGAAGAATTTGAAGCAGCTAAATCTTGAATATAAGTAAATATTTGATTTAAAAAATCAATTGTGGTAGATAGAATATCTGAAATGACTGCTTGGTTAAGCCCACCATTAATCTGACGCATTTCCTGCTCATTAAGTTCTCTCATCAGCTTTCCCCCTTTTTATAAAATTTATAAATCAGGAAGTGAATTGCACCAAAGAACAACAACCAATGATTTCTTTAAATACATAAAATAGTTAAAAATATATTACTACAATTATAACACGGCTTGTGTTAAGTGTCAATATAAAGATAAAAAGTTATTTTATGTAAAATTAAGAAGAAAGCAATAAATTAATGAGAAATAGGGCTCGTTAAAATAAAAAACAAAGAAAAAAATTACATATTTAGAATAAAATAAAGGGAAAACCCAGTTTGTATCTAATTATAAAAATATGGAATAATATTCATGTTTTTTCATTTATTTGAGAGGAGGTAAAACGGTGATTAAATTATTAAAAAGTTTAGTAAAAAAAATAAAAGCATCATTAAAATCATATTATTGTATAAAACAACATGATATAACTGATTGT
The DNA here is from genome assembly GCA_051746525.1 of Bacillota bacterium. Taxonomy (GTDB): domain Bacteria; phylum Bacillota; class Halanaerobiia; order Halobacteroidales; family Halobacteroidaceae; genus Halanaerobacter. The sequence continues at coordinate 5,602 of JBNJFD010000128.1, forward strand.
GGAGCAGCTTGCTTAGCTACAATAGCTAAATATTATGATTTAGAAATGCCGATTACTCAAATTAGAGAAATTGCCGGCACAGATAAAAAAGGAACTAATGCTTTAGGTGTTGTAAAAGCAGCTAAAAAATTGGGCTTTGATGCAAAAGGAGTAAAGGGAGAACCACAAGATTTAACTAGTGAAATCCCCTTGCCTGCTATAGCGCATGTAGTGAAAGTTAATTTAATGCATTATGTAGTAATTTATGAAATAAATCAAGATGAAATAGTAGTAGCAGATCCTGCAGGAGGCAGAGTTTTTTCTTATACCCCTGAAGAATTTTATGAAATGTGGACTGGGGTTTTGCTGTTAATTAGACCAGCTGAAAATTTTAAACCAGGAGATGAAACAACTGGT
>JBNJFD010000129.1:0-5955 GCA_051746525.1 Bacillota bacterium
GTAAGGTATCTGTAGCATAAGGAGCCCCTTCTCTACCAATAGCTGAAACTACCACTACTGGTTTATAACCAGAATTAATACAAGTGATTACTTTATCAATCACTTGATCTCGGCGTTCAGGTGTAGCTACGGAAGAACCACCGAATTTTTGAATTACTATCTCACGCATCTATTCACCTCACTTCTAAACTTAACTTTTTTGAACTAGTTTTTCTGCAATTTGAATTGTATTTAATGCTGCCCCTTTACGTAAATTATTAGCTACAATCCATAAATCTAAACCATAATCAACTGTTTTATCTTCTCTAATCCGTCCTACTAATACATCATCAGTAGATTCTACATCAATTTGCATTGGGTATTCATTTTCTGCAGGATTATCCACAACTTTAACTCCTGGAGCCTGGCTCAATAAATCTCTAGCCTCTTGAGCAGTTAATTTCTCTTCTAATTCAATATTTACAGATTCAGCATGACCAATAGCTACAGGTACTCTAGCAGCTGTAGCAGTAACTTCAATTTCATTATCTCCCATTATTTTTTTAGTTTCATTCACCATTTTTTTCTCTTCTTTAGTATAGCCATCCTCAAAGAAAATATCAATATGAGGTAATACATTCTGCGAAATTTGATGAGGATAAACTTCTGATTTAACCTCTTCATTATTAGCTATGCTCTTTGTTTGTTCTTCTAATTCATCCATTGCATCTTTACCTGTTCCAGAAACAGCTTGATAAGTAGATACTACTATTCTTTTAATTCCGGCTGCTTGATAAATTGGCTGTAGTGCAGCTACCATCTGAATCGTTGAACAGTTTGGGTTAGCAATAATACCTTTGTTTTTAAATATATCATCAGGATTAACTTCCGGTACTACTAAAGGTACATCAGGGTCCATTCGGTAAGCGCTACTATTATCTACTACTACAGCACCCCTCTTTACAGCCTCAGGGCCCAATTTCTTACTAGCAGTAGAACCTGCGCTAAATAATGCTACATCTATTCCTTCAAAAGATTCTGGAGTAGTTACTTCAACTACATACTCCTCTCCTTTACAAGTCATAACTGTTCCAGCAGAACGTTCCGTTGCTAATAATTTCAAATCTGCAAAAGGAAAATCCCGTTCTTCTAAAATACTAACCATTTCTCTTCCTACTGCTCCAGTTGCTCCTACTACCGCTACATTTACTTTTTCCATCCTTAAATTACCTCCTAAATTAATTTAAAATAAACTTTATTATTAAAATTATATTTTGTATTTAAAATTATCTTCTTCTCATTTAAGATAATCTCACTTTATTTATTCTGTTCCTAAGCTACTTTACCTTTTATTTTTTTAAAATATAGCACTACTTGAATTACTAAACTTTAGCTCACTTTTTAATTATTAACCCTTAGACAGGGCAAAGCCCTGTCTCTATATTAATCCAGCTATTATTTTAATTTCGCACTTTTAATTAATTTCAAAACTTCTGCTTTATTTGTCTTTGACTTTAATTTTGCCTTTAACTATCCACTGTAAACTATCTATATCCCCTTATGCTCAATAATAACAGGCTGCAGTTGTTTGCCTGACAAAGCATATTCTGCTGTATCAACTATTAAATCCATTCTAGCTACTAAAGAATTTTCTTTAGAGGTTGGGTTATCCTGACCAAAAGGAACTAGATATATATCAGAAGTATTAATTAAGTGACTAATATTCCTCCCATTATTCCCTAAAGCATCATTAGTAGCTATTGCTAATACAACTGGTTTTTTATTCCTTAAATGGGCTTTAACAGCCATTGTCACTACAGTATCCGTGATTGCATTTGCCAATTTTGCTGCAGTATTACCAGTGCAGGGCGCCACAATTAATAAATCTAACATACCTTGAGGGCCAATTGGTTCTACATCAGGAATTGTAACTAGTGACTGATTTCCCGTTATCTCCTCCACCTTTTCTTGCCATTTTTCAGCAGTGCCAAATCTTGTATCATATTGCTGCAAGTGTTGAGATAAAATGGGCTGTACATTAGCTCCTTTCTTTACTAACTGTTCGATAGTAGGTATCACTTTAGACAAAGTACAGAATGAACCAGTTAAAGCGAATCCAATTTCTAAACCAGCCAAATCCACAGACAAGCACCTCCCTTTAGAAGAGTTCTACCCTTCTTCTATAAAGCGAGGGATAATATCACCTAATATCTCACCAGCACTTTTAGGAGCCACTTTACCAGGTAGGCCTAAGGCTAAATGAGCACTAATACCTAATTCCTCAGCAGCAGTAAAATCTGTTCCTCCAGGAGCAGAAGCAAGGTCAATAATTGTTACATTTTCTTTTACTTGTTCTAAAAGATTACGGTTTAATATCTCAACTGGTACTGTATTGAACACAAAATCTGCTTTTTTTATTTCTTGAGCTAAATTTTTGAATTCAACTGCCTCTAAACCCATTTCTACTGCTCTAGCTAAATCTTTAGGCTTTCTTGCCACTCCAAAAGTCCTACTTCCCATTCCATCTAACATTCTAGCCAAGGTTAATCCTACTCTACCTAACCCCAGCACAAAAGAATTATTATTATGCAGAGTAATATCACTATTACTAATAGCCACATTAATAGCACCTTCAGCAGTAGGAATTGCATTTAGAATTGCTAATTCATCTAAAGCAGCTAACTCAATCAACCTTATCCCATACTGCCGGCACCACTCCTTTATTTTCGGTTTAGCAAAACCAATAAAAAACTTAGTCTCGGGCTTTAATCTAGCAAAAAAATCTTCAGTTAACATCACTTCTTTATCTATAAAAGTTTTTTTTATTTTATATTCTTCATCAGTTCCTGTCATCGGAGCAATTACAGCATCTACTTCTATATCTACTCCTGCTAAAGTATCAATACTTTCGATTTTAGATCCTTCATCAATATCTTCACTAAGCACCTGCAGCTTAGCAGCGCTTTTTTCTAAAATGTTTAATAATGTTTTTTCCCGATTATCTCCGCCTAGAAGTGCAATTTTTTTATTAGCTAGGTAATGGCTCATTCTTATCCCTCCTTTTCTTTCAAATTCATCTTTAAAGACATTATTATTATATGTAGGGATAATCTAAGTAGTGCTTGTCAACAATAATTAAATGATTAATTTTTACAGTTCAATTAAATTATCTAATCCGTACACTACGCCATCTACTTCTTCTAATTTATTAATTGCTAAAGCAACTCCCGGCATAAAAGATCTACGATTAATTGAATCATGCCTTAGCTTTAAAGTTTGTCCTTCACCCCCAAAAATAACTTCTTGATGTGCTACTAAACCAGGTAGACGAACACTATGAATATTAATTCCACCAGTCTCAGCACCACGAGCTCCTGGAATTTTCTCAATCTCTTCTAACTCTGTTTCTTGTTCCACTAAATTCTCTTGAATCAACTCTGCAGTTTTTATTGCAGTTCCTGAAGGAGAATCTAATTTACCGTCATGATGTTGTTCAATAATTTCAACATCATCTAAAAACTTAGCAGCTTTTTTAGAAAACTCCATCATTAAAATAGCCCCAATAGCAAAATTAGGTGCAATAATAATACTATTATTTTGTTCTTGATTTAAATCTTCAATCTTTTTCAAATCAGTTTCAGTAATCCCTGTGGTTCCAATTACCATATCTACTCCTGCTTTAGAAATAGTTCTGATATTCTCCATAACCACCTGAGGAGTAGTGAAATCAACTACCACATCAGCTTCAGTTTTTTCTAGAGTAAGAGCTAAATCATCACTAATTGTAGCATTAGCAAAATCTAACCCTAATACTTTTTGAATTTCCTGCCCCGTTTTAGCCATGTCTACGGCTCCTACTAATTCAAATTCAACTGTACGATCCACTAATTTAACTACTTCTTGTCCCATCTTACCTAGAGCGCCAGAGACTATTACTTTCTTTGTCATACTTTCACTCCTCTATTCTATATTTATTATAATAAGAAAAACGATTGGCAACACTACCAATCGTTTCAAATCAACGAAAGATAGCTCAACACTAGCTTTAACTAGTGACAGTCTTGTACTTATTTAGCACAAGCCCAACTAAGTTTAATGACTAACCAAACCTAATTTCGGCAGCAATTCCTTTTACTATAACCTCTACTAGTCAATTATATTATAGTTACTCTTAATTACTGCTCCTCAATCTTTAATTATTCCATTTTGTTATATTGTCTAATATTTAAACTAATTTGTCAAGGAGTTTATAAGTCTATTTTATTTTAGTTAATGCTCCAAAAATCATTGTAGCACCTCACTCTAGAATATCAATAATAATTTCTGCTTCAATTAAATCTGCTACTTCTCCATATTATCTTATTGATTTGTTTTTAAATTGATAATTACTACTTCCTGCCCTATCTTGATTATTGATTCCCAAGGCACTTCAAAAAACTTATCTTCTCCTAAAAAGTTAAAGACTCCCTTTTCTACAGGTACTAAAATTGATTTCAAACTTCCTGTCTGCTGGTCAAAAGTAATATCTACCTCTGCTATTGAACCTAATTTTTCTCCATCTGCTAAATTAATTATCTCTTTACCCATTAATTGATTCAATTTCATTTTTGCTCACCACCTGCTAATTGCTTTATTACATCTTATGCAGGATAGAAAGCAGATAATTAATTATTTTCCTGTAGATCCCATACCACCTTGTCTATTTGCTAAAACTTGATCTTGGTCTGCTGTTAAATACTTTTCAAAAATCCCCTGGCAGATTCTTGTTCCAGCTTCAAAATAAAGCTCATTATCAGAACTATTAAATAGTCTAATCCCAATGTTTCCATCATTATCAGGATTAGAATAATAGTCAGCATCAATAATCCCTACATTATTAGCCAACATTAATCCATGTTTGAAGCCTAATGAACTTCTAATATATAACTTCAAAACTTCATCATCCTGCATATAAGCTTTAATATTAGTAAAAAATGTTATGTAGCCTTGAGCTGGGATTTCTAAGTCAATTGGCGTTTTAAAATCATAACCTGCACTTTTCTTAGTAGCCCGCTGAGGAATAACTCCTTTTTTTTCATGCTTTCTAGCTTCTTCTGTTACATGTTCAAAACCACGTTGTTTATTCTCCATTTTTCTCCCCCTATATTGAGTATGAATATCAGCTTAAACAAAAACAAATTTTATTATCACTTCTTTAACCTTAAACTTAATTATAATTTAATTTTTAGCTCCTATCAAACTTATTTGTAATTTGCTCCCTTTAATTTGAGCTTTGATGATAATTGGAGTTGGAAATTTATTTTTAAATTTAAAATCTAAATAACGCCAAGCTACTGTCGCATCTTTTCCTTGCGGAACATAACTCACATTTTGAGAATGATGATGCAATTCAATAATTTCTATTCCTTTGAGATTAACTGCATTATATAAAGTACTAGAAACTTGACATATTCCTCCTCCTACCCCTAAACTTAATTCTCCTTCAATTATTTCAGGCGACTCTTTAAAACCTCTTTTTTTGTTGCGGGGACCAACCTGTTGATTAAAAGAAAAAACTCCCCCTGATTCTACTACAGTATTATTAATTAATTCTACAGCCAATTTAATATTAGCTCTCCTATTAAAACCTCCTGTAATTATAGTCTGATAAGCAGACATTTCTTCTGTCAGGGCAAGTAAATCTTTTTCTGTCAAATACGGAGTGATTTTATAATTAACTGCTGTTACTTTTTCTCCCTGGTCAGCACTAAATATCTTATCTACTGTTTCTTTAATATCAATAATTTTCCCCATTGTTTCTGGAATTATTTCTCCTGTTTTTTTATTAATGGTAGCCCCTAAAGGGTATCTAACATTATAACGAGCATAACTGCTAACTATATCAGCTACTTCATCCTGTAAATATCCTCCTAATTGATAGTGGTTAAATTTTACCCCTTTTTCAACTCCTAAAAACAATCTCCTGATGCGGTCTAA
>JBNJFD010000130.1:0-5924 GCA_051746525.1 Bacillota bacterium
TAAAGTAGTTGATAAGACAGATGAAGGAACTGATCTTATTGCAGATACTGGAGATTCTTTTTCAGAAATTGCTGATTTGATTGAAGATACTAGTGCTTCTACTGAGGAAACTAGTGCTTCTGCCGAGGAATTAGCTGCTAATAGTGACCAAGTTAGTACTGCGACTGATGAGTTAGATAGCATGTCAGAAGAAATTAGTAGATCTTCGCAGGAATTAGCTGAGTTGGCGCAAGACTTGCAGAGATTAGTAGAAGAATATAAATTGTAAAAAAAGAAGGGATTATTAATATAGTGTAGAATATAATTGTGTGAGAAAATTGTGATAAAAAAATGAAAAAAGTCGAAAATATTTTTTAAAATTTCTTGACAAAGTAACCAGAGATTATTATAATTTAAATATAAGTTAATAATTATTTTGGTTTTTTCTAGCGTGTTACTGATTAGATCAGGCAAGAGCTAGGGGAAACTCTGGTTACATCATAGGTGGAGATTCTTATGTTATTTCTTCTATGGTGTTACAAGAGTTTTCTCTAGCTCTTTTTATATTTTAAAAGGAGGTGAGAAGAGTAAAATTAATCCAAACTTCCTTTTATAAGTTTATAATGATAATGTTCTAATAATAAGCGAGATATAAGTGAATTGTTAAATAATGTCTCCTAAAAGTATATAAGTGTAGTTTCGCATCATCCCTATAATTTTATAATCCACACAGCTATATAATACAATTTGCTGAAAATTCAGAAAATTAAAAAAGTGGAGGGATTCGATGAAGAAAAAAATAAGTATTTTATTGATTGTGACTTTGGCATTGACTCTATTTAGTAGTATGGCCTTTGCAGGTTGGTTTGGTAGCGATGACGATGCTGATGATGGTAAGATTAAAATTGGTTTTCTATTAAAGACAATGCAGGAAGAAAGATATAAGAAAGATAGAAGATACTTTACAGAAGAAGCCGAATCATTAGGAGCAGAAGTAGTATTCGATTCTGCTAATAATAGTTCTTCTTCACAAATGTCTAAATTTGAAAATATGCTGTCTAGAGGTGTAGACGTAATTGTATTACAGCCAGTTAATACTGGGACAGCTGGTTCAATGGTTGAGAAAGCACACGAGGAAGGCGTTAAAGTAGTAGGCTATGATTCAATGATACAGGATGGTCCATTAGATGTTCATGTAATGCAAGATAGTTGGGCTGTTGGAACATTACAAGGGAAAGAAATGGTTAAATGGTTTAAGGAAAACAAAGGTGAAGTTGAGGGAAATGTTGCTTTGATCAAAGGACAGCCTGGGGATTCTAATGCTCAGTATATGAGTAGTGGAGCGAAAGAAATAATTGAAGAGCACGATGGTTTAGATCTAATAGTAGAACAATCTCATGAAGGTTGGTCTCCTGATGATGCTATGGCAACAGCTGAAAATGCTTTAAATAAATATGATAACAATGTTGATGCATTTATTTGTAATAATAGTGGTATGGCAAGAGGAGTAATTTCAGCTTTGGAATCTCAAGATTTAGACGATACTAGCAAAGTATTTGTAGCAGGTTCTGATGCAGACCAAACTAACATTAGATATGTTGAGCAGGGTAAGCAGACAGTTGAAATCTTTAAGAAAATCAAACCATTATCTAAGACAGCAGCACAGATTGCTTTCAAGTTAGCTAATAATCCAGATAAAGAAGTTAAAAAAGCAGTAGAAGCTGATATTGATAGAATGATTGATAATGGGCACCAAGAAGTTCCTACAATTGTTACTCCAATTGTTACAGTTACACAAGATAATATTCGCGATACAGTAATTGAAGCTGGCTTCCACAGTGAAGAAGATATTTTTGAATAATAATTAATTATAATAGCCCCTTTTAGAAAGTATGTCTTATTCTGAAAGGGGCTATTAAAATAATGACTAGAGAAGGTGATAGAATTGTCTGAAGTGATGTTAGAAATGAAAGACATCATCAAAGATTTTCCTGGAGTTAGAGCTTTGGATCATGTAAATTTGAAGGCTTATAGAGGAGAAGTATTAGCTTTAGTCGGTGAAAATGGAGCAGGCAAATCAACTTTAATGAAAGTATTAAGTGGAGTTCACCCTAATTCTACTCACGAAGGTGAAATATATATTGAAGGTGAAAAAAAAGAATTTGCTAATACTAAAGAAGCAGAAGCGGCTGGAGTTGCTATTATCCATCAGGAGTTAAATTTAATTCCTGGTATGAGCGTAGCTGAAAATATTTTTCTTGATCGCCAATTTACTAATGGTTTAAGCATTGACTGGAATAAATTGTATGATGAAACGGAAAAGGTATTAGCTAGACTAAACATTTATGATATAGAGCCGATAGATTTAATTAAAGATTTAACCGTGGGTAAACAACAGATGATTGAGATCGCTAAGGCCTTAGCTTTAGATGCAGAAATTTTAGTCTTAGATGAACCTACTTCTGCTTTAACGGATTCTGAAGTTGATGAGTTATTTAGAGTAATCAATGAATTAAAAGAACAAGGTGTATGTATGGTCTTTATTTCTCATAAGATGGATGAAATCAAAGAGATAGCAGATAGAGTAGCTGTATTAAGAGATGGTAAGAGTATTGGAGATATTACTAAGATTGAAGATATTACTTTAGATGGTATTATTACTAGGATGGTAGGTAATGAAGTAGATGAAATGTTTCCGAAAGAAGAATTTGAGCGGGGAGAAAAAACATTAGAAGTTAAAGATTTAGAAGTTGACCATCCGTTGCGTGAAGGAGAAAAGAAAGTTAAAGGGGTCTCATTTGAAGCTTATCAAGGAGAAATTTTAGGTATAGCTGGTTTGATGGGGTCTGGACGTACAGAATTAGTCTCTGGAATTTTTGGAGCTTATCCAGATGATACTCATGGAGAAGTTTATGTTAGAGGAGAAAAAGTAGAGCTTAATTCTCCAGAAGAGGCCGTTGAACATGGGATAGGATTAATTCCAGAAGATAGAAAAGAAATTGGCTTGTTATTAACTTGTAATGTAGTTGATAATGTTTCAGTTGCTTCATTAGATAAGTTTTCTACTTTTGGAGTGATGGATGAATTAGAAGAAAGAAAAAACACGCGAGAATATGTAGATAAATTGTCAATTAAAACGCCTAGTATAAATGCTAATGTAGCTACCTTAAGTGGTGGAAACCAACAAAAAGTAGTAATTGGCAAGTGGTTGACAACTGATCCGGATATTTTGATTTTAGATGAACCAACGCGGGGAATAGATGTAGGGGCTAAAGTTGAAATCCATCGCCTAATGAATAAATTAGTAAAACAAGGTGTGACAGTAATTATGATTTCATCTGAATTGCCGGAAGTTTTAGGTATGAGTGATCGCATATTAGTGATGTGTGAAGGAGAGGCAGTAGCAACATTGGATCGGGCTGAGGCAACCAAAGAGAAAGTTATGGAGTACGCTTCAGGTAATTTTTAAGTAGAAATTTTAGGTAGGAGGTCAAAAAATGGATAATAATCAAAAAGGAACAATGTATTATTTAAAAAAACTCGTGGAAGGAAATGGAACATTATTGGCATTAATTGGGTTAGGAATTCTAGTTACCTTTTTAGCGCCTTCATTTTTTACACCAAGAAACTTAACAAATTTAACTAGACAAACAACAATTCGAGGGATTATTGCTGTAACAATGACAATGGTTATTTTACTAGCAGGTATTGACTTATCTGTAGGTTCAATTGTAGGATTATCTGCAGTTACAGTAACAGTATTAATGCAGGCTGGCTTAGGAGTATGGGGTTCTGTAATTTTAACTATTTTAATTTGTGGAGTCGGTATTGGTCTATGGAATGGATTTTGGATTGCTAAATATGATATTCATCCATTCTTGATTACATTAGGTATGATGACTATTGCACGCGGTTTGGCAATGGTGATTACTGATGGTAGTTCTGTACCAGTGAGGGAAGAGATGTTTGGAATAATTGGTGGCGGTTATATCGCTCAAGTACCTAGCTTGATTATTTTAGGATTAGCATTAATAGGCAGTATTTATAGTATTATTAAAGCTAATCAGAAGAAAAAGAAATTTGGAATAAAAGTAAGTAAGTTTGATACAACAGTTAATATGGTGGCAAGTACGGTTGGGATTTTATTTGCTGCTGCAGTATTTGGTAGTTATAAAGGGATTCCAGTTCCAGTAGCAATTTTTGCAGTAATTACTATGATTGGGGTCTTTATTTTACGAAATACTAAAGTAGGACGAGCAATTTATGCGATTGGTGGTAATGAAGAAGCTTCTCGGTTATCGGGCTTAAATATATTTAAAATTAAAATGTTTGTTTTCACTTCTAATATAGTGTTAGCTAGTATTTCGGGAATTATTCTTGCTTCACGATTGAATGGAGCTAATCCGAACTTAGGTAAAATGTTAGAGTTAGATGTAATTGCTTCAGTAGCAATTGGAGGGACTAGTTTCACAGGTGGTTACGGACGAATTACTGGTTCAATTATTGGTGCTTTTGTAATTGGTGTTTTAAATAATGGGATGAGTTTATTAGGAATTAACACATTCTATCAGTATATTGTAAAAGGGCTAATTATTATCTTTGCAGTTTGGTATGACACAGTAAGCAGTAATGAATAATTGGAGTTATGATTAACAATGGAAGCCAAATCGGCTTCCATTGTTAAATTTTAGATACTTTTGTAATTATTGTTTAAGGAAGGTGAAAAATCAATGAAATTTTCTTGGCGCGATTTATCAATCAAATGGAAATTATTAGTAATTATGATAGTCACGGCCTTAATTCCGCTGCTGATAGCTAGTTTTTTTATTCAAAGAGAAAACCAATCTACATTAAAAAAAGAATTAGATGAACAAGGTACAACTAATTTGAATGTAGTTAAAAGTTTTCTTGATAATCGAGCGACTAGGTTAGAACAAATTGGCACGGGGATGTTAAGAAGTAATGAATTAATGAATCAAATCAAAGCTGAAGATCCAACAATGATTCATGTTAAGCTAAAAAAAATAGTTGATAATGAGAATGTTGATTTTGCCAATTTTGTGACGCCAGATGGTACTGTAATTCGCCGCGGTAATAATAATCGTAATTTTCAAGATGAACTGCCATTTTCTGCAGTGTTCGATAAGCTTCGTGAAGATAAGGAACCTTTTAATACTTATGTAAATTATCCTGCAGATGTATTGGAGCAAGAAGATACACCTAATAAAAAAATTAGTCAACAGTTAGTGGTTAATAAAGAAAAACAAAACGGCTTAGTTTTAATGAGTGTAGTGCCAGTGGAAGTATTTGATGAACTAGCAGGAGCATTTGTGGTAGGAGAAATTTTGAATAATAATACTAATATATATAATGGTAGATTAAATGATTTAGTTTTAAAGGGGCAGAAAGAAGAAATGTATTTTTCCGGGCTGCAGTTGGAGCAAGAATACATTACGGCAGTTAATAATTTTTGGAATTCCGAGACAGGAATAACAAAGACTCCTGAAGAATTAGAAAAAAAATATATTATGTATGAAAAACCATTAAAAAATATTGCTGGTGAGAAAATTGGCGCTGTTAATTATGGGATTTCAAGACAGAAGCTAGGGGACAGTATTCGTGATGGTTTATTTACAATGCTAAAAATTATTTTATCTGTGACAATAATTGTGGTTTTATTAGTGCTTTTTACTGCTAATAAAGTTGACAAAAAAATAAAAGTAATTTTTGATAAATTCAAACAGATTGCTAATGGAGATTTAACAACAAGATTAGATGTAAAGAGTAATGATGAAATTGGTAAAATGGCAGAGAAATTTAATAATATGATTGATGCGCAGCACAATATTTTAGAAAAAGTATTATCTTCTATTGAGAACATTTCTGCTTATAGTCAGCAATTATCTGCTTCAGCGCAACAAGGTGATGCTGCAATAGATACTACA
>JBNJFD010000131.1:0-5880 GCA_051746525.1 Bacillota bacterium
ATAAAACCCCCAGCCATTAATGGCTGGGGGTTAATTATTACATCCTCTTTTTTTATTATGAATAGCTAATTTTTTCTTTACCACCCATATAATCTCTTAATGCTTCCGGAATGATAATCTCTCCATCTTCATTCTGATAATTTTCCATAAGTGCAGCAACTGTTCTACCAATTGCTAAACCAGAACCATTTAAAGTATGAATATGCTTAGTGTTAGCTCCTGGCTCAGGACGATATTTAATCTCTGCTCTTCTAGCTTGAAATGATTTAAAATTACTACAAGAAGAAACTTCCCGATAAGTATCATAACTAGGCATCCAAACTTCTAAATCATATTTTTTAGCAGCAGTAAATCCTAAATCACCAGTACACATATTCATAATTCGATAAGGCAATCCTAATCTTTGCAAAACCGTTTCTGCATTTTTAACTAATTTTTCTAATTCTTCTTTAGAATCTTTAGGCTCAACAAATTTAACCATTTCCACTTTATTAAATTGATGCTGCCTAATAATCCCACGTGTATCACGACCATGAGCACCCGCTTCTGCTCTAAAGCAGGCACTATAAGCTACATGATAAATCGGCAACTCATTTTTATCTAATATCTGCTCCCGATACATATTAGTGATTGGTACTTCAGCAGTAGGAATTAGATAATAATCCGTATCCTCTACTTTAAAAGCATCTTCAGCAAATTTGGGCAATTGACCTGTGCCGTACATACTTTTCTCATGGACCATAAATGGGGGGAATATTTCTTCATAGCCATGCTCTTCAGTATGAATATCAATCATAAAATTAATTAAAGCTCTCTCTAATTTAGCAGCTGCTTTTTTTAAAAAAGTAAACCTAGCTCCTGAAACTTTAGCTCCTTTTTCAAAGTCTAAAATATCTAAATCTACTCCTAAATCCCAATGAGGTTGGGGAGCAAAACCAAAATCACGCGGTTCGCCCCATTTTTTAATACAAACATTATCTGATTCGTCTGCTCCAACTGGAACATCCTCTTGGGGAATATTAGGCAATTGCAGCATAATTTCTTCTAGACGCTGATTATATTGCTTTAATTCCTGGTCTAATTCTTTTATTTTATCTGCAACTACCTGCATCCGATCAATTATTTCTTGAGCTGCTTCATCCTTCCCCTGACGCTTTAACTGACCAATTTTTTCTGAAGATTCATTTCTTTCCTGCTTTAATTGTTCTACTTTTTGAATTAGTTCTCTTCTGTTCTTATCTACCTCTGTAAATTCATCTATTGGTGCTTCAGTTCCTTTTTTCTTTAACGTATCTTTAATTAGATCAATATTTTCTCGCACAAAACCTAAATCTAGCATTCTTCTCCCCCTTTATAAACTACAAACTCAACAAACTAAAGTCATTCATACCTTCTATTTCCAATAATGCTGCTTTTAATTCATCATCAAGGTCTTGGTCAATATTAATTACCATAATCGCATCTCCGCCGACTTGATTGCGGCCTAACTGCATGCTGGCAATATTAATATTATTATCACCTAATAAAGTACCAACTTCACCTACAATGCCCGGCTGGTCTCCGTGGTCTGTTACTAACATATTACCTTGAGGAATAATATCTACTTCATATCCATCAATATCAACTATTCTAACTCCTTCTTGATGGAATACAGTTCCTGATAATTCTTTTGTTTCTTCTCCGTCATTTATTTTTAAAGTAATTAAATTAGAAAATTCTTCACTAGTAGAACTTGTAGTTTCTAAAACTTTAATGCCTCTTTTTTCAGCAAATACTTCAGCATTTACTAAGTTTAAATTTTCTTCTACTACTGGGTCTAATAAACCTTTTAACACAGCAGGAGTAACTAAATCAATTTCTTTATTTGCAATTTCACCTTGATAAAGCACTTCTACTTGCTCAATTCTACTGCCTGCCCACCCAGCATAAAATCCACCTAATTTTTCTGCTAACTTAATATACGGCTGTACTTCTTTAAGCTCTTCTGGGTTTAATCGAGGTACATTTAATGGTGTTCTAGGTAATTCTTCATTAAAGACCATTAAGGCCTGCTTAGCAGCTTCTATTGCTACATTATCCATAGCTGCTACTGTTGTTCCACCTAAGTGTGGTGCTATAATTACTTCTTCTACATCAATTAAGTTATAATCTTTTCCTGGAGGTTCTTCTTCATGCACATCTAATCCTGCTCCAGCAATCTTACCACTGTTAACTGCTTCTTCTAAATCAAAACGATCCACACATCCACCTCGAGCAACATTTAGAAGATAAACTCCATCTTTCATTTTAGCAAAAGAATCTGCATTAAGTAAATGCTTAGTTTCATCAGTTAAAGGAGTATGAATTGTTACATAATCAGAGCGTTGGTATAATTCATCTTTGCTAACTAATTCCACTCCTAGTCTTTCTCCCCGCTCTTCTGGAATATAAGGGTCATTAGCTATAACTTCCATATTAAAAGCTTGAGCTCGTTTTGCTACATTACTTCCTACTCGACCTAAACCAATAATACCTAAAGTTTTTTCATTTAATTCTACTCCTTGATATTTATTACGATCCCAAATACCTTCATTAAGTGCATTATTAGCTTGCACAGTATTTCTTGAAATCGCCATCATTAAAGCCATTGTTTGCTCTGCAGCAGAAACAGTATTTTCTCCCGGTGTATTTAAAACAATAATTCCCTGCTTAGATGCTGCATCAATATCAATATTATCATATCCAGAACCTGCTCGAGCAATCACTTCTAAATTTTCAGCTTTGCTTAATACTTCTTCATTTAATGGAGTCATACTTCTTAAAATTATACCATTATATTTGCCTATTTCTTCTAATAATTCATCATATGATAATTCTGTATTATAGGTAACCTCCACCCCATTCTCTTCTAATAAGTCTCTTCCTGCTTGTGCAACTGGATCACTAACTAATACTTTTTTAGTCATTATTATTTCTCCTCCTTGAATACTTTTTGAGCTGCCTGCAGCCCAGTTCCTAATTCTACATCATATCCTTCTTCTTTTAAAACCATCTCTAAAGCAGAAACCGTAGATAAAACATCTGTTCTACTAACATTACCAAGATGACCAATTCTAAAGACTTTCCCTTTTAGTTTTCCTTTACTACCTGTTACATAAACATTATATTTCTCTTTTAATTTATTACTTAAAGTTGAAAATTCTACTTCTTCAGGTAGTTTTATAGCACTAACTGTTTTTGAAGCAACTTCATCATCAACTAATAAATCTAAACCAATTGCTCTCATAGCTGCTCTTAATGCTTTAGTAACAGTCTTATGACGTTTAAACACATTTTCTAATCCTTCTTCTTTTATTTCTTTTAAAACTTCTCTCAATACATAAAGTACTGATAAAGCTGGCGTTGAAGGTGTTTGAGAATCTCTATCATAACGACCTTTAGCTCGATTAAAGTCCCAATAAAAAGCTGGCAAATCAGAATCTTTAGTTGCTTCTAAAGCTTTAGGGCTCACACTAACTAAACACAATCCTGGTGGAGTCATTAAAGCTTTCTGGGAAGATGTTACCACAACATCTGCGCCCCATTGATCAGTTTTTAATTCAATTCCTCCTAAAGAACTAACAGCATCAATAAGTAATAAAGCATCATGTTCTTCTGCTAATTCTCCAATTGCTTGAGGATGATTGATTACTCCTGTTGAAGTCTCATTATGAGTCATCAAAATAGCTTTGTAATCTTCCTCAGCTAATTTTTCTTCTACTACTGCAGGATCAACTGCTGTACCCCATTCAAAATGAACTTTTTCTACATCTACTCCATATCTTTCAGCAATTGTAGCATATCTCTCACCAAAAGCACCTGTACATAAAGATAATACTTTATCACCTTTAGATAGAGTATTAGCAATAGATGCTTCTAAACCCCCAGTTCCAGAACATGTTAAAATCAACACATCATTATCAGTCTGAAAAACATACTTTAAACCTGCTGTCACTTCTTCAATTAACTCATCACATTCTGCTTCTCGGTGACCAATCATCTCATCTGCTCCTGCTCTTCTAGCATTAGCAGGAATTGGAGTTGGCCCAGGTAACATTAAAGTTCTTTTTTCTTTCATAGTTTGCCCCCTTATCATTTCTCGTTACTATTTTGATTTTATAAAACTTTAAATTAAAATAGAAAAATCTCATCCTTCACAACCTAAAAAAAGATTGCTAGGGACGAGAGAATTATTTACTCGCGCGTTGCCACCCTAATTGACCACTTGATCCACTCAATTAGTAATGATAACGGTTTTAAACCGGTTTGGCTTATATCGCCAACCACTCCTAGGTGGATTCAATTTACCAATTATATCGACTCCCAGCAACCGTCGACTCTCTAAAATTAATAATAGGTAAATCTACTATTCCTAATCATCGTGTTTAAGGTCTATTTAATTTTAAAATCAATTTCTTTAGATTAATTATATATGATGGGCTACTGAAATTCAAGCTAGATTTTAACTTTTATTAATATTGTAGCTTTAAATTATCTAAATTATTTTTTTCTTGATGTTCTATTAATTGTTGATACATTAACTGTGAGCTTTTAGAATCAACATCTAAATCTTTATTCAATATTTGTTTAAACAGAACTTTTGTAGTTAATTTATTAACTGAACCCAATAATCTTTCAATTGGAGAAACTTGATTATAATAAATTAAATTAGGCTCTCCTTTAATATTAGCTAATTTAGCAGTCCTATCTACTGCATCATAAAAAGTTCCTAGCTGGTCTACTAATCCTAATTCTTGAGCTTTAGCTCCATTATAAATTCTTCCATCTGCTAACCCTAACACCTTTTCTTCTTTCATACCTCTACCTTCAACTACTGCATCAATAAATTGTTGATACACGCTATCTACCATATTCTCCAACATTTCTTTTTCTTCTGTAGTCATCTTGCGGTCAGGGCTACCTATATCTTTATGAGGTCCACTTTTAATAGTTATTGAATCTACACCAATTTTATCATATAAATCCTGCAAATTATTAAATTTCATTATTACACCAATACTACCTGTAATAGTTGATGGATTAGCAAAAATCTCATCTGCTGCTGCTGATACATAATAACCACCAGAAGCGGCTACATCACCCATAGAAACAATAATTGGTTTATCAGTACTTTTAAATTTTTTTAATTCTCTATAAATAGAATCAGAGGCTGCAGAACTACCACCAGGAGTATTAACTCTCAACAATAAAGCCTTCACACTTTTTGACTCTTTAGCTCGTTTAATTTGCTTCATTATATCTCTTGAACTGGCAACATCATCACCTAACATTCCACTATTGCCAGCAGCAATAATTGGCCCAGTAATATTAATTACTGCAATATTATCTTTACCTTTAGGTCTATTTTCAATAGCATTAAAGGACTTACCTATTATAAATACACCTGCAACACCTAAAAAGATTAAAAAAAGCAAGGAAATAGCTAAGAACCCTAAAAATATTTTTTTAGTATTTATCTCCAAAATAAATCCCTCCAATTAATAATTTTATTATTCTCGACTAAATTTATTGCTTGATTTGCAGTTGCTAATTATAGCTATCATAATTGACAATGGATAATGATAAAACTGTAATCAACTTTAAAAACTAAAAAACAAAAGTATCAACACTTAAATTAAGCCGAGAAATATTTTTTTATCTTATTAAAAAACACACATATATATTTTAACAGTAATTAGTTAAAATTACAATTTGAGTTTTGAATAATTACTTAATAAATAAAACCCCTAGGTTTAAATTCCCAGGGGCAAAAAATAAAAATCTGGCAGCGACCTACTCTCTCATAGGGCTGCCCCTACAATACCATCGGCGCTGGAGGACTTAACTTCTGTGTTCGAGATG
>JBNJFD010000132.1:0-5861 GCA_051746525.1 Bacillota bacterium
ATTCATAAGCGATTAAAAGAAAGAAATGGAGCTTTAAAAATAATCAATCTTAATAATGATTATGTTAAAAAGATGTTCTCAATGATTCATTTAAATAAGGTTTTAGATATTGAGGGGATAGAATAATTTAAAAGGTCTGGTGTTTATCAGACCTTTTTTTATATCCTAAATTGAAGTGAGGTTTATTTAAATATGAACTCAAGATTAAATAAGAGGATCATTCAAATTATTACAGTAATTTTTTTAATTACATTTATTCCTAGTTTAATATTAAAAAATAAATTATTATATCAAGCAATTTTTGAAATAATTACAATTATACTTGCTGCTAATATGTTTATTATTGCCCTTAGAGGATATAACATATCACAAAATAGTTATTTTAAATTTTTAGGTTTTAGCTATGGATTTGTAGCTTTTTTTGAGATGCTACATTTTTTAAGTCACACCAATGTTGGTGTTGTGGATAGCGTGCACTTTGATTTGGAAACTCAATTATGGCTAATAGCTAGGAGTATAGAAGCTGTAGCATTAGTTTTATCTTTTCGGTATTTAAATAAGAAATTTAAACTTAACAACACTGTAATTATTTCTTCAATTTCCTTTTTAATAGGAATATTATTTATAGTTAAGCAGGGGCTAGTGATAAATAATTTTCAATTAATTGTTGAGTTGATAATAATCAGTATGTTAATTACTGCTATTGTTTTATTATTTAAAAACAAGAAAAGATTTCACATTCACAATTTCAAATATTTATTTATAGCGCTGTTAACCACAATTGTAACTGAAATATTGTTCATTGTTCAGCAAGGCAGTTATGATGATATACTGCATACAGTAGTGCATGGGCTCAAATTATTATCAATATATTTTGTATATTTAGCAGTAGTTAAGAAATTAACAGAAGAAGTAAATAAATTAAATAAAGCAGTAGAGCAAAGTCCAAGTACGGTAGTTATCACTAATGATAAAGGTGAAATTGAATATGTCAATCCTAAGTTCACTGAAATAACTGGGTATGAATATGAGGAAGTTAAAGGGGAAAACCCTAGGGTTTTAAAATCTGAATATCATTCAGAAGAATTTTATAATGATTTATGGGAAACTATTAAATCTGGTAATGAATGGCGTGATGAATTTTATAATTGCAAAAAAAATGGCGAGTATTACTGGGAAGATGCATCTATTTCTGGTATTAAAGACAATGATGGTACTATTAATCATTTTTTAAAAGTTGGAGAGGAAATAACTAACCGTAAAGAATATGAAAAAAAGCTTAAAGAAAAAAGCAGACAATTAGAAGAAGCTAATGATAAGATCACTGAAGACCTGAATAAAGCTAAAGCAATGCATGAACAATTTTTACCTAGCTGTTTTCCTAAAGTAGATGATATAAGTTTTGCTACTTATTATCAGCCTGCTAAAAAATTAGGTGGAGATTTTTATAATATTATAAAAATTGATGACTTGCTAATCTTCTATATAGTAGATGTTACAGGTCATGGGCTTGATGGAGCAATGTTAAATATTTTTATTAGAGGGGCTATTGATAGTTTTTTACTTTCCAATCCTCCACTAGACCAAAATTTAGTACCTAGCAAAATTATTGAATTTATAGTACAAGAGTTTCAAGAAGAAGATTTCCCAGCTGATTATTTTATTTGTTTGGAAGTGGGAATTTTAAATTTAGAAACTATGGAATTGAGAATAAGCAATTCAGGAATTCAAATTCCTCCATTAATTGTAGCTAAAAATGGAGATATTAGAGAAATTAATTGTATTGATTTACCTATTTCTGCTGTTATTAGCTTAGATAAATATGATGTTAAAGATAAAATGATTCAGTTACAACCGGGAGATCATTTGTTTTTAACTACAGATGGTTTAATTGAAGAAAATATAAATGGAGAACAATATGGGGTTAATAGGTTGGAAAAAATATTAACAAGAAATTGCTATTTGGCACCTGAATTTGTATTAAAAGAAGTTCTAGATGATTTTAGTGATTTTAGTGGAACTAAGCAGGGGAAGGATGATATTACAATTTTTTCTCTATATTATCAACCCGAAAAGCTAATAGATGAGAGTTGGGTTTTAGAAAACAATTTAGATGAGTTTTATGAATTCAAAGAAGAATTAACTATTCTTTTAGAAAAATTTGATATCAAGTCAGATTTAAAACAAGGGATTTTAATTGCTGTTCAGGAGTTAGTAATTAATGCAATGGAACATGGGAATCAATTTGACCAAGAGAAAAATGTTTTTATAGAAACTATTTTTACTGATTATTATTTTAAAATAGTAGTTGAAGATCAGGGAGAAGGTTTTAATTGGGAAGATGCAATAGAGTATGAGGGGTTAAAATTAGAACAGGGAGTAGAACGAGGAAGAGGTATTATTATAACTAATATGGTTAGTGATTATTTAACTTATGACCATCAGGGCAGAAAGGCAATATTTATTAAGAAATTAGAAGGTTAGTAATACTTTTAAAACAATTGTATATTTTGTAAAAGAAAAGTTAATTTTAGTTTTAATTGCAGGAAAAGAGAGGATTATGTCGAATTAAATAGTATAGTAATTGCTTATTATAGGGAATTAATTTTGGTATTTCAGGAGGTCGAAGATATATGCAAGATCAACTAGATTATAATTTAGAAGAGCAAGTAGTAATTTTAGAAGAGATGATTGATAAGACTGAAGAATTTTATGGTTTGATTTCTGACCAATTACCAGCTATAGAAGAAGAAATTGATGATACAATTGAAGAAACTGAGTTATTGATTAATTATTTTACTGATACTGATAAAACTGACCCAGATTTAGATGAAGGGTTTCAGATATTAGAAGTATTAGAAACTCTAGAGAGTAAAATTAATAAAGTATATGATTCTTTATCAGCACGAGAAAATATATCTAAAGTATTAGAGAGTTTTGTAGATGAAAGTAATAGTGAAGGAACAGATTTTGCTCAAATCATTTCTTTGATTGATGAATTAAGAAAAACATTGAAAAAATTAAATAATTTATCCCTTAATGCAATTATATTTTCTGTTAAGTCTGACAAAGAAGGGGCAGCTTTTAGAGTTATATCTGATGAAATTAATGATTTGTCTAAGCAAATAAAAAAAGAGTACGATGTAATTAAAGAAAAAATTGTCAGCCTTAAAGATTGGAATGATAGTTTTGCCTCTGAGTTAGAAGATTTGATAGATACTGAAACTACAATTTCTAATGAATATAGAATGGAAGTAAACAAAATATTTTCTGAAGTGTTAGATTCCCTGCAGACTACTTCAGAAATTTTGAAGGATTTTATGGGGCATGTTGAGCAGGCTGTAGCACCAGTATATGATATTATTGTTTTAGTGCAAAACCAGGATATAATTAGACAGAATGCAGAGAATTTAATTGAAATATTAACTACTTTAAAACAGGAAGTTAATCGAATTGATTTTTCAGAGATGAGTACTGAGGAGATTTTAGACAGATTAGTTTTTATCGCTAATGCTTCCAAATTATCGCAACGATTGATGGACAATATTTTAAGTCAATTAAATGATTCACTATTTGATATTCAAAGTAAATTTACAGAAATGAAAAATGATTTATTAGAAATAGAAGAAGAGGGAGATCATTTAGTTGAATTTTTTGCTGGGGAAATTGAAGAAACTGATGAAGATGTGACTAGTGTAGATTTGATTTATAAGCAGTTAGTTGATTTTGTGCCGGAGTTGATTACTCAGTTAGAAAAGTTAGATGATAAATATCAGGAAATTGTTACTGATAATAAACGATTTTATGATAATTTAGAAGGTTTAGAGAATGGTTTTAAGGAGATTGATAGTATAGCTGATCGCTTTAAGAAGGTTGAAGTTTTGGCTAAAATTGAATTCACAAGAGTTTCCAGTCGCGATAATTCTTTCATCCAAAATATTGAAGAAGCAATTGAAACATTTATTGATTCTAGTGAAAAAAATCAAAAGTTATATTTTAGCTTAAAGGATAAACTAATTGCTGATCATGAAAAATTTTTAGAATTAGCTAAAAACAATCAAAATGACATTAATAATGCTGCAGCAATAATTAATGATTCTGAAGACAAACTGCTATTAACTAAGAAAATGATTAAAGAAGCAATTCAAGGGCTACATAATTCAGTAAAAGAGTTAATTGCAGATATATTAGAAGTTAATCAAGAATTAGGGCAAGTGCAAAACTTAGAGAATAAAGGGATTAGAGTTGTAGAAACTCTATCTGATTTAGAACAAGATAGTATTGAATTAAAAGAACAATATTTAGCTAAAACAGAGACAGAAGAATGGCAGGAAAGTAATCAGCGCTTAAAAGAATTAGAGAAGAAGTTTACTAGCTATTTAGAACGAAAGACTGCTCAAGATGAGCTGGAAGATGTAGAAATTGATACTGGAAGTGAAGGTGGTGAATTAACCTTATTTTAAAAAAAGGGGGGATATGAATGGGAGAGGTTAATTATCAATTGCCAGAAGAAGTAACAATTTATACAGTATCAGAAATCAAACCTGAAATATTAGAAAAATTAAAAAAACTGCAGGGGCAGGAAAATTTAATTTTTGATTGCAGCGAGTTAGAAGAGATTGATGCTGCAGGTGTACAGTTATTGTTATCTGTAGTAAAAACTTCTCTGCAAGAAGAGTTTGACCTTTTTTTAGAGAAGACATCGCTGCAAATTAAAAACACTCTTGCTTTGTTAGGAGTTAAAGAGATATTGTTAAAGGAGGAAATTAGTAATGGGTAGCAAAACTATATTAATTTTAGATGATTCAAAAACTATTAGATCATCAGTAAAATATACATTAGAAAAAGAAGGCTATAACGTTTTATTAGCAAAAAATGGAGAAGAGGGGCTGGAGGTATTAAAGAATAATAGCTCGATGTCAGATAGACCAAAGATGATTATCACAGATATTAACATGCCTAAAATGGGAGGGATTGAATTTATTAAAGAAGTTAAATCTAGTAGTAAATTTAAGTTCATTCCTGTTTTAGTGTTAACTACAGAATCTCAAGATAAAATGAAAATGAAAGGTAAAAAGGCTGGTGCTGCAGGATGGTTGGTCAAACCGTTTAAGCCCCAACAACTAATTGATGTAGTTGAAAAATTTGTGAGGTAGAGGGGGGAGAATATGTCAGATGATCAATTGTTGCAAGTTTTTATTGAAGAAGCAAAAGAAATTTTAGTTGATTTGGATACAAATTTAGTTGAATTAGAAGATAATCCTGATGACCAAGAATTAATTAATAAGATTTTTAGAGCTTTTCACACTTTAAAAGGTAGTGCTAGTTTAACTGGGTTATCAGAAATAGCGGATTTCGTACATCATGGGGAGGATTTATTAGATCAAGTTAGAAATGGCCAGCTTCAAATAGATTCTGAGATTATAAACTTATTATTACAGGTACATGATTTAGTAGAGGATATGGTTACAGAAGTTACAGATAGTGATTTTGAAGTTGATAGAGAAGAATTGGCAGAGGTGGAAGCTTCATTGAAATATTTTCTTGATTCTGAACAGCAAGAAACAGTTGCTAAAAAGGATACTGCTGAGGATGAAACAGGGGAGCGAGTTTATAAAATCAAATTAGAGCTGGATAAAGATTTATTTGCTACTGGTACAGACCCAATGATGCTTTTAGAAGAGTTAAGCGATTTAGGAGAATTGATTGATAGTAATATAAATTTAACTAAGGTGCCAGAGATTTATAATTTTGATCCAGAAGAATGTTATTTAACTATTACTGTGTTATTAAGAACTGAAGCAGCTAAGTCTAAAATAGAAGATGTATTTGTATTTATTGAATTTGATAGTAATATTGAA
>JBNJFD010000133.1:0-5786 GCA_051746525.1 Bacillota bacterium
CTGTCCTTTGCTTACTTCTGGATTCATTATTTCTACAAAGCGTGATTTAGAAAGACTAATGTTTAATTGTTCCCCAAATTTTTCTTTCATATCAGCTAAAATATCTTGTACCTTTTCTTCATCATTATCAATAATAATCAGTTTTGTTGAAGGAAAATCAACAAAATCAGCTAAATCTTCTTTAATCAATACAGCTTTAACCCCCGCTAAATCTTCATAATACTCAGCTTCTGGGCCAAATTTATTAACATATAGTATATCATCACAATAAAGATTAACATGTAAATCATTTTCCTCTACATAATCCACTATTTCTGTAGTCAACTCCAAACTAACTGGTTTATGAGCAATAATTTCTTCACTATCAACTTCCTTAATTAAAGCACCATTATAAGTAATCATTGGTCCTGTCAACCCTAACTGTTTAGCATAAGGCAAAGCAGAAGCATGCATCCGACCTGTCGCAATTACAACTTTAACTCCCTGTTCTTGAGCCTGGTCTATAGCTTCTTGTGCCCTACTACTAATATGATAATCAGTTTCTAATAAAGTATCATCTAAATCAATTGCTATTAACTTATAATCCATTATTCTTCCCCCTTATATAATAATTAAATTGTCGACACTAACTAGTTTATAACTTCCTGCATTTGAGCTCGATAATCCTCTGCTTTCACCTTGCCAAGTTGATGGGCTCCAGAAAAAGAAATAGCAAATAATAATAGCGCTAAGCTAATTCTTGCCAGTTCAGACTGCAATCCTAAATACTGTGCCCCAGCAACATAACCGATAATTAAAGCAATTAAAGGTACAAAATAAACTGAAATAGCAGCTCCGGAAATACTACTACCTTCCATTTCTATAGCAATCACATCACCAATTTCTACATCTAAAGTATTATCCAGAGTTAATATCAAATTATCATCTTCACTACAATGTCCACATTTCCCACAAGCTGAGTGTTTTTGAACCATTACTTTTACCTGCTCAGAATCAGGTTTAGAAATTACTCGCGCATATTTCTTCATTTTTAGCCGCTCCTTTTCATAATAAACTTTTGATTTTATATGATTAATTTTGAAGATTCAAATATATCTAAGTAAGTAAATAAGATTATCATTTTTAATTATATCATATAATTTCAGTTTTTAAACAAAAATAAAGAGGATACTCAAAAAAAATAACAACCTCTAAAGGTTGTCATTATTTGATAATTAAAATTAAGCATTAATCACAGCTTTTAATTCTGCTACATTATATTCTTTTTTGATATTACAATCTGGACATTCAATTAAAATCGTAGCCGTTGCTGATGACTTTATTAAGTTATCTTTTATCTGCATTTTGTGACCACATTGAGAACAAGGATAATCAATATAAGTTCCTGCAGCATAGTTCTGTTTCATAAGATTCACCCCTTAAATTTAGTAGTTACTTCCAATTCTTTACTAAGCTGAATTATATAAGCCATAATATTTTCAAGCAAGGACAGGTCTCTTATTAGCTCTACTCTGCCCTCACCTCGTCTCAATAAACTCTGGCATTAACAATCCCCTTTAATTCAACATCAGAATATACTTTTTCCTGTTCACAGTCAGGACATTCTAAAATAATTTTAGCAATTTCTAAATCATCAACCTTATCTTTAAGGCGCATATGATGGCCACAACCATTAACACAGGGATAATTTAAATACTCTCCCTTTTTAAATTGTTCCATTTTTTCACCTCATTTATTCTAAAGTATATCCCTCATTATAAAACAAACATTAAACAATTCATAAGGTAATATCTACAACTACTAAATAATTATTACTCTATTGCTTTAATTTAATCATTATCTATTACACCAGACATCAAACTATTAACTATACTAAGCACAATTGAACCCACAATAGCAGCAAACATTCCTGTTACTTGAAATCCAACTACTAAATTAGACACTAACAAAAACATAAATCCATTAATCACAAATAAAAATAACCCAAAAGTAAAAATAGTTAAAGGAAATGTAAACAAGACCAATATCGGTCTAATAAAGGTATTAATTAATCCCAAAATCAAAGCCGCCCCTATTCCTGCAGAAATACTAACAATTGTAATCCCCGAAATTAGCTGCGCTGTTAAAAATAATGCCAACACAGAAATTAAAAATTTAACTAATAATTTCACTTTATCACCCCGCTTTAGTTTAATTGTTTTACTGCCTTTACGGTCTTAAGTTCCGTTCTAAATAATCACGAATTTCTGCAGCTAATTGCGAGCCAACTCCCGAGACTTCCTGTAGTTCTGCTAAATCTGCCTGTTTAACTTTATTTAAAGAACCAAAATGATTCAATAAGGCTTTTCTTTTTTTAGGCCCTACCCCTGAAATATCATCTAACATTGAATGAGTTAATCTACGCGATCTCAATTTGCGATGATAATTGACAGCAAAACGGTGAGCTTCATCACGAACACGCTGTACTAAATACAAGGCTTCAGAATTATCCGGTAGAACAATAGGTTCACTTTCTCCAGGTAAGAAAACTTCTTCTTCTCGTTTAGCTAAACTGATAATGTTTTGGTCAAAACACCCTAATTCTTCTAAAATATTAACTGCAGAGCTTAACTGCCCTTTACCTCCATCAATCAAAATCAAATCAGGAAACTCTCTATCTTCTTTAATTAACTTAGAATAACGTCTAGTAATTACTTCTTTCATTGATTTAAAATCATCAGGTTGGTGGACGCTATTTATTTTAAAGCGGCGGTAATCACTCTTTTTAGGCTGTCCTCCTTCAAAAACTACTAAAGACGCAACAGTATCCGTCCCTTGAATATGCGAAATATCAAATCCTTCAATCCGCTGCGGTGGTTCTGCTAAACCTAACTCTTGTTGTAAGCTTTTAACTCCCGGACCACTGCTTAAAGATTCCATTTTGTTTTTAAAATTATGCTCTTTTAGATTATAATAAGCATTTTTAGCTGCCATCTCTATTAATTCTCTTTTATTGCCCTGGCGCGGAACTTTAATCTCTATTTTTTGATCCTGCTGCCCCCGCAGCCAATCTTGAATAACTTGTCGATCTTCAATTTCAAATTCTAGCAAAATCTCTTGAGGAATATAATAAGCAGCATCATAATACTGTTGTAAAAATGCTGTCACTGTTAACTCGGGAGTATCAATTTCTTTAAACACAAAATTTTCTTTACCGATCAATCTCCCATTACGCACAATTAATAATTGTAAACAAATTTGCTCTTGTTGTTGAGCCGTAGCGATTACATCTTGATTAACTAATTTTTCTGAAACTATCTTTTGCTTTTGAGTCAATTTGTCAATGGCTTCAATCTGGTCTCTATATTTAGCAGCTACTTCATATTCTAGATTTTGAGAGGCTTCTTTCATTTTGGCTTCTAAATCTTGAATCAGCTTTTTCTCTTTACCTTCTAATAACATGATTACTCGTTCAATTAATTTATTATATTCTTCCTTACTAATCTCGTTAATACAAGGTCCCCTACATTTATCAATATGATAATTCAGACAAGCTCGCTCCTCTTGTTCTGTAGTTAAGTTTTTCTTACAAGTGCGCAGTTGATATAAATCATGAATAAGTTCTAATAAATTATTAACAGCTCTAATATTAGTATAAGGACCAAAATAACGCGCCCCATCATTTTTAACCACTCTGGTTTTATAAACTCTAGGAAAAGTCTGATTAATACTAACTTTAATATACGGATAGGTTTTATCATCCTTAAGTTGAATATTATATTTGGGATGATGCTTTTTAATTAAATTATTTTCTAAAATAAGTGCTTCTACTTCAGTATCCGTTACTATATATTCAAAATCAGCAATTTTATCAACTAAAACTTTGGTCTTAAAGCGCTGATGTTTAGCATTCTGAAAATAAGAACCAACTCTATTTCTGAGGGATTTAGCTTTACCTACATAAATTATTTCTCCAGTTTTATTTTTCATCAAATAAACGCCTGGTTCTTGGGGCAAATTTTTAGCTTTTTTAGTCAGATTCACTTCAACCACCTACCATTCTTTAGCTGAAAATCATTAGCCATGGGCTGTTGTGCTTAAATCAAAAAATCCCCCTTGCAAGCACAAGGGGGTTGTCTAGACCTTAATACATATAATTCATTTTAATAGCTAAGCCTCCACTTGACCCTAGCATTAATCCAGCTTCATAATTTTTAGTTAATGGATAATTAACACCAGCAATTAAGGCAATACCATCTTCCGTATTTAAGCCTACTGCTAAATCATAAGTAATACCATACTCTTGACCTAATTCTAAATTTTCTAATCTTTTCCCTACAAAAATTTCAGTACTGTCGTCGTCATCTGTTACCCTGCCTAATCCTAAAATAAGATTAGAGTGACTACCGATATCAGCAACTGTTTCTATGCCAAAATAGTCTCCCCCTACAAATGCTGAATAACCACGTATTTTGAAATCTCCATTATTAGCATCCGCAGCATTAGCAGGACTAGCCATTCCTAAAGCTAAAACTGCTACTAAAGTTAGCATTAATACTTTTTTCATTATTAATTCCTCCCTCTGCAACCAAGTTGTTAAAACTTAATACTAGGAATCCTAGTATTAAGTCATCTCACCTTCAATTATACAAGATAAAATTCAATTTGCAAACCATTAATCATCAATTCAGTATTTCTTTCAAAAATTGTCCTGTATGAGAAGAATCAACTTGGGCTACTTCTTCAGGAGTTCCAGTAGCAACTACTTCTCCACCTTTATCTCCACCTTCAGGACCAAGGTCAATAATATAATCAGCAGATTTAACTACATCAAGATTATGCTCAATCACTAACACTGTATTGCCGCCTTCTTTTAACTGCTGCAGCACACTTAATAATTTATTAACATCTTCAAAGTGCAGCCCCGTCGTAGGCTCATCAAGAATATAGATCGTACTTCCCGTACTACGCTTACTCAATTCTGAAGCTAATTTAACCCGCTGTGCTTCTCCACCTGATAAAGTAGTTGAAGGCTGTCCTAATTTCATATAACTTAAACCTACATTATATAAAGTTTGCAGTCTTCTTTTAATCTTGGGAATATTAGAGAAAAACTCTAAAGCTTCTTCTACTGTCATATCTAACACATCAGCAATTGTTTTACCCTTATATTTAACATCTAAAGTTTCTGGATTATAACGCTTACCATTGCAGCTTTCACAAGGCACGTACACATCTGCTAAAAAATGCATTTCAATTTTGATTGTTCCATCACCTTTACATTCTTCACAGCGCCCACCTTTAACGTTGAAACTAAATCGTCCTTTTTTATAACCTCTTTCTTTGGCCAAAGGAGTTTCTGCAAAAACATCTCTAATATGGTCAAAAACTTTAGTATAAGTTGCCGGATTAGAACGTGGCGTTCTACCAATTGGCGACTGGTCAATATTAACTATTTTATCTAAATTGTCCACACCTACTAATTCATCATAATCTCCAGGCTTGCGATTAGAACTATAAAATTCATTCATTAATTCCTGTCTTAAAGTATCTTCAATCAAAGTACTTTTCCCCGAACCAGAAACCCCTGTTACACAAGTGAATACTCCTAAAGGAATCTTAACATCAATATCCTTTAAATTATGCTCTCTAGCACCTTTAATTTCTAGATATTCTCCATTAGATTCTGTTCTTTCTTCAGGAATAGTAATCTTCTTTGCCCCTGACAAATAATCACCTGTTAATGATTCTTCACTATTTACTAAATCAGCAACGCCACCCTGGGCTACTACTTTTCCCCCATGGCG
>JBNJFD010000134.1:0-5726 GCA_051746525.1 Bacillota bacterium
ATCAGATAACTCATCACCATTAGCACCTAGTACAATTTCTGCATCAATTTCATCTTTAGCAGGTACAGTTAATAGAACTTTATCTGCTCCAGCTTCTAAGTGCTGTTCTAATTGTTCTTTATATCGGAATACACCAGTTGCCTCAATTACAAGATCAACATCATTTTCTGCCCATGGTAAATCTGCAGGACTTTTAACATTGCTGATAGAAATCTCTTTACCATTTACAACTAAGTTTCCGTCTTTAACTTCCACCTCTCCATCAAAACGTCCATGTACAGAATCATATCTCAATAAGTAAGCCAAGTTCTCCACATCAACTAAATCATTAATTGCTACTAATTCTAAATCTTCAATACCTCTTCCTTCTAAAAGTCTTAAAAACCCTCTCCCAATTCTACCAAAACCATTAATTGCAACTTTTGCCATTTTAAATTCCCCCTTGATTTTTTTGTTTAATTTATATTATTAACTTTTATCAACTTAATTATTGTTACAAATTTCAATCATTTTTCTTGCTGCACTCTCATCGGTGATTAATATATCTTGGTATTGATTAGAAACAACAGACAAAATAGCCTCTGCTTTATCATCTCCACCAGCTATAGCAATCACTTTATTAATCTTAGATAAATCTTCTAATTTCAACCCTACACTAGCAGTTGAATAAACAATTTCACCCTCAGGATTAAAATAATAACCAAAACTTTCTCCTACAGCACCTTTAGCAGCTAATTGCTCTATTTGTTCTTGGGCAATTCCCCGCCGTTTGGCCATCACTTCTGCTGTACCAATCCCTTGAATTAAAAAGTCTGCATTTCTAGCTAAATCTAAAATTTGAGTAACAAAAGGCTCATTAATTAAAGTGGACATTGTTTCTTCTTTTAAATTGTCAGGTATATGTAATAAATGATAATTACCACCTAGTTTATCAGCTATTTTAGCAGCAATTGTATTTGCTTGAATCTCAACTTTTTCTCCTAAACCACCTCGAGCAGGTACTACTGTAACATCTAATTCATAATCTAAAGGAGACATTATCTCTGCTACAGTTGATAAAGTCGTGCCTCCAGTTACAGCAATAATACTTTCTTCATCAATTATTCGAGATAAAAAGTTAGCTGAGAATCTACCTAACCCTTCAGTCTTATGGTTATAATTTAACCCTTGAGGAACTACATATACATCTACTTGCAAAATTTCTTCTAATTTATCTTCTAAATAATTAGTACCTCTCAATTTTTTAATATAACCATCTAACTCAGAAAGTATACTCTCACCTCGGGAAGTTATTTTAGCTCCACTACTAGTAGTCACTACATATTTATTATCTTTAAGGAATTCTAAGTGATTTCTAATAGTTCGTTCACTCAAATTCAGTCTTTTAGATAGTGAACGCCTTCCAATGGGCTCAAAGCTATGTATAGCCCTCAAAATAGCATATCTTTCTTCTGCTAGCTGTCTTACTTCTGGAACTAACTTTTGCTGCAGTTTGAAATAATCTACCATTATGATCCCTCAACTTCCTCATCGGGACAAAATTGTCCTTGCTGTATTTATTTGTCCCACACACAGCAAAAAAATATGTATTACAATTTTGATTATTTGATTTACACCCTCTTTTCAACTTCACCACTTATATTATAAGATATATCAGAGTAAATGTAAATAGAAAATACAAAAATAATTCTTTTTTCACTGCTTAAATATTTAAAAAAGATTAGTTTAAATTAATACTCCCAAAGTTCATAGCATATAATCCTATGAACTTAATTTTTAAAGGAGGTTATAACTGTTGCAAGTAATATTAAAAAAAAGAATGATATTGTTGTTTATTATAATCCTCTTTATAATTTGCGGAGGATTGCTTCATTATTTTAGTTCTGCAGTTGAAACTGTAGCAAAAAAACAAAAGCCAAAAGATATATTAGCTAAAAAAACTCAAGAAATATTTGCCCTTCGTAATCAAACACTATTAGAACAAAATAAAGTTCAACTAAAAAATTTATATAATACAGAAGCCAAAACTGGACAATGGGCTTATGAACATGAGTTAAAGAGAATGAGATATTTACAACAATGGTCTTCTAAACAAGGTGCCGAATTTAAAGAAATTAACTCTAATGTTAGATTGAACAGTATTACAGAAAAAGAAGATTATATAGTAGTTAACTTATCGGTTTCTACAACCTATCAATATATTTATCCTAAGCAGATTGGGAATTATAACACCTTCCGCATTGGGTCTTATCATTCATTAAAATTACTTCCTATAAAAAATAAATTATTAATTGCTAGAGAATGGTATAGAGATCCTTTTGCTGATTCTTTAGATTTAGATAAAATTGAAAAACAAAAAATTGTAATAAAAAAATCTAATAGTTTGAAAAACTTATCTTCAAAAAGACGCAAAGCAATTCAATACGCAGACCAATATTGCGGAGCTGCTAGTCCAGCCAAATATGGTCTTAAATATAATTCGAAATATAAAAATTATAATTACCAAGGTGGTGATTGTGCTAATTTTGCTTCTCAAATATTATATGAAGCTGGAAAGTTTAAAAAAAATAACACTTGGAATTATAGAAAAGGTGCTGGTAGTAGAGCCTGGGTGAATGCCCATGCCCTTAATCAATATATGGTTTACAGTAATCGCGCTTCAAAAATCGCTTACGGTAGTTATGCTCAAGTTTTAAATGCTTCTTATAAATTATTACCAGGGGATTATATTGCCTATGAAAAGAAGGGGAAAGTAAAGCATATATCTATTGTAACTGGGGTGGATTCTCAAGGATATAGGTTAGTAAATTGTCATAATTCAGACCGCTATAGAGTGCCTTGGGATTTAGGGTGGAGTGATAATGAAATTAAATTTTGGTTAGTCCGGGTGCACTATAATTGAATTTTAATACCTACTACTTTTTTAATAAATTCTTCTTTTCTTTTATCTGCTTTGCTTCTTTTTTAAGCCTTCTGATGCGGTGATTTACACCAGACTTAGAAAGAGTTGGCGACAGCATTTCTCCTAGTTCTCTCATGCTGGCATAAGGATGTTCTCGCCGCAGCCTAGCAATTTCTTCTAAACCAGGCGTTAATTTTTCTAACCCTTTGAAACTATCAATTAATTCAATAGCTTCTAATTGTTCTTGAGCTGCTTTAACTGTTTTATTTAAATTAGCAGTTTCACAGTTCACTTTACGGTTAACTTGATTCTTGATATCTTTATAAATCCTTAAATTCTCAAGCTCTAGCAAAGTAGAATGGGCCCCTATAATATTGAGCACTTTTAATATGTCTTCTATGTTTTTTAAATAAAGCACATGTCTTTCGCCGCGAACTCTAGTACTAATATCAATATCAAACACATCAAATAACTTCACTAATTCCTTAACATATTCTTTATACTCCACACTAATTTCTAAATGATAATCACTTTCGGGGTCGCTAATTGAACCCGCAGCTAAAAACAAGCCCCGCAGATAAGCTTTACGGCAGCATTCACTTTCTAAAAAACTATCTTTAATTTGATAGCTCAAAATATAACTTTCATCAATCAATCCACAGTCCATTAACAAATCTTTAATTCCTTCTTGAGGAGGAACTTTAATAATATAGTAATTTCCTTTATCTAAATACATTCTTTTGCGGACAATAATTTCAGTTATAAAATTAAACCGTTCTTTTAATAAAGTATATGTTTTTCTAGCTACAGCAGCATTTTGGCTTTCTAATTTCAGGGCCAAATGCCCTTTAACTATTTCTAAACTACCTTCTACTTTAATCAATGCTGCCAATTCTGCTAAATGGCAGCATTGATTAGAATTATCTTTTCTAATTACTTCCTTTTTTACTTCAACACTAAATGACATTTTCTATCACCTACTAATCACTTTCTGTAGTAAAAATTAAATTCATTATTACCTGGGCCAATTTATCCTCATCATGTCGTACTAAATCAGTCTGGTTAATCAAATCCTCACTAAAAATCTCTAAATCCTGGTCTAACAATTGATTCCAATCTACTTCCACTGGATAAGAACCTTCTTCAGCATACTTTTCTAATAATTCTTCTTCTATTTCTCCATCATTAACAATTACATAATCAATAATTTCTTCACCAATATGATCATATATTGTCTGAACATGATCACTAGCAGTATAACCATCTGTTTCACCAGGTTGAGTCATAATATTACAAGCATAAATTTTTAATGCTTCAGATTTTTTAATTTCTTTAGTTAAATTCTCAATTAACAAATTAGGGATTACACTAGTATATAAGCTCCCAGGTCCCAACACAATTGCATCTGCTTCCTGGATTGCCTGTAAAGCTTCAGGTAAAGCCTCACATCCTTCTGGTTCAATAGAGACTCTTCTAATTTCACCATCAGCCTTAGGAATGTTTGATTCTCCTTCTATTGTTGCCCCATTATTTAATGTAGCACACAATCTCATATCATGCAAGGTTGAAGGCAAAACTCGACCTCTAATAGCTAAAACATCACTAGATTTTTTTACCCCCTCGTTAAAATTACCCGTTATTTTAGATAAAGTTGCAATAAATAAATTCCCAAAACTATGTCCTTGTAATTCAGTTCCTTTTTTAAAGCGATACTGAAATAATTTTTCCATTAATGGCTCAGTATCAGCTAAAGCTACTAAACAATTACGAATATCTCCTGGTGGTAACACATCTAATTCATCTCTTAAAACACCAGAGCTACCTCCATCATCTGCCACAGTAACAATTGCTGTAATATTACTTGTGTATTTCTTTATACCCCGCAGCATAGTGGATAATCCTGTCCCTCCACCTACCACTACAATATTAGGACCTCTTTTTAAATATCTCTTTTGATATAATATATCTACTAATCCATCTTCCTGCCCCGGTAATAAAGCCTCATAAACAGAAGCAATCATCTTTTTAATCCCTAACATTACTAAATAAAATCCACCAGCAATAATTAATAATCCTAGAAATATATTAATCCCTGTGGAAAGCTGCCCAATAATAGAATAAATAATTGTAACAAAGGACTTTTCTAAAGCACTTAAAGGATCAAACCTAAGCACTACAGCTACTCCAGCACTAATTAATAAAATACCTAATAACACAACAGCTAACCATCTTTTAAATTTCAATCCGGGATAAAGCCATTTTAAACTATTCACCTTAGCACCCCCTATTTATCAGAATCACGATGCTCAAGCAAGACATTATATTCATCATCCAATTCTTGATATAATTTATTAGCCAAAGTAACAGAACGATGCTGACCTCCTGTGCAGCCAATAGCAATTGTTAAATGTGTTTTTCCTTCTTTGATATACTGCGGTAATAAAAATCTAATCATCTCAAATAATTTTTCCTTGAAATTTTGGGTAATCGGCCATTTCAGTACATATTCCTGCACTTGCGGGTCATTACCCGTTAGTGGCCGCAGTGAATCTACATAATGTGGATTTGGTAAAAACCGTACATCAAACATTAAATCTGCATCAGCTGGAACACCATATTTAAAACCAAAAGAAAGAACAGAAACAGTTAATTGTTCTTGATTTCCTTCTTTAACAAAATTATCTTTGACATCTTTTCTTAATTCTTTAACTGATAAATTAGTGGTATCAATAATTTTATCAGCTTTGCCTCTAATCTCTTCTAATTTGCGCCTTTCTAAATTAATTGCCTCAGAAATCCTACCCTCTGGTGCTAAAGGATGACG
>JBNJFD010000135.1:0-3296 GCA_051746525.1 Bacillota bacterium
TTGTATTGATTATTAATTTTTTAGACTTGACACTGTCAAACCCTATTGTTCCTCTTTTCCTCTTTTCCTCTTTTCCTCTTTTCCTCTTTTCCTCTTTTCTTCTTTTCTTCTTTTCTTCTTTTCCTCTTTACTCTCTACTCTTCACTCTTCACTCTTCACTCTTCACTCTTCACTCTTCACTCTTCACTCGTTACTGCTCTTCACTCGTTACTGCTTCTTTGATATCGTCAATAATATCTTTGATTTTATCATGTTGAGTCTTATAACTAACACGGTTTACAATTAATCGTGCTGATGACTTAGCAATCTCAGCAATTTCTACTAAATTGTTTTCCCGCAAAGTTGTTCCAGTAGAACTAATATCAACAATCATATCTGATAAACCCAGCAATGGTGCCATTTCAATAGAACCATTTAATTTTACTATTTCTATTTGAATTCCATGTTGGTCAAAAAAATCTTGAGCTACATTAACATATTTCGTAGCAACTCTACCTGTCGAAGGAAACTCCTCTAAACTTTTAATCCCTCTCTGTTTAGGAATAGCTGCAACAATCCTACAACTGCCTAAACCTAGGTCTAAAACTTCATAAACACTAGCTCCTGCTTCTAATAATACATCTTTCCCTACCACCCCTAAGTCAGCCACTCCATGTTCTACATATGTATGAACATCTACAGCTTTAGATAATAAAAATTCAATTTCTAATTTACTATCCGCTAAAATCAATTTACGAGAATCATCATCTAATTCACAGTTCACAACTCCAGCTTCTCTTAAAACCTTTACTGTAGGTTCAAACAAACGACCTTTAGGCAGCGCTATAGTTAATTTATCCATTATTTTCACCTACTTCTACTTCAATTTCTTGCACTTCATAATCTACATCAGCACAGTTAGTTTCTAAAATTAAAACTTTAGCTATTCCTTTTTCTTTAGCATAATTAATTGTTTCTTCTAATTTTTTAGTTGCTAATTCCAATTCCACTTTAGTCCCTTGTTCTCTTAATTCTTCAGCAAAATCAAAAGCAATTTCCTTTTGATTAGCTTCTATCCTCAATAAGACTTTATCCTCTCCTAAATCAAAATCATAACCTTGTCTTTCTAAAGATAAAATCAGTCTATCTATTCCTACTGCAAATCCTGTTGCAGTAGCAGGATAACCAAACTTTTTAACTAAATTATCATAACGACCCCCGCCGCAAATAGTATAACCTAAATCTTTATTGTATCCTTCAAATACAATACCTGTATAATAATCAAAGCTGCGCACTATACTTAAATCAATATATATATAATCAGCTACCCCCATTAATTGTAGGTTTTGATAAACTTCTTCTAAATTAATTAACGCTTCTAAAGATTCTTCATTATTAACTAAAGATTTTGCTTCTGCTATAACCTCTGCTCCACCCCTTAAATCCATGGCAGCTAAAATGGCTTCCTGCTGTTGAGCGCTTAATTCTGTATTAGTAATCAATTCTTCCAATTTAACAAAATTTCTTTCCGATAAAGCATGTCTAATTTCGATCTGCAATTCTTCATCTAATTTTGCTTCTTTCATAATCCCAGTAAAATATCCTACATCTCCAATATCAATTTTAAAATTATCTAACCCTGCATTTTCAACAGCTTTAACCGCAATTGAAATAACCTCAGCATCTCCTATTGGATTATCAACACCTAATAATTCAATTCCTGCTTGATAAAACTCACGATGCCTCCCTGCTCTTGGTGTTTCATAACGATATACATTCCCTTGATAGGATAATCTAAGCGGTAACGGCTCTTCTCGTAATTCAGTAGCTACTAAACGACCTATAGGTGCTGTCATTTCAGGTCTTAATGCTAATATCTCTCCATTTCTATTAAAAAACTTATACATTTTCGCTTGTAAACCTTCAGTAGCTGTTGATAATACATCATAAAATTCAAAAGTAGGAGTAATAATTTCTTGATAACCCCACTTCTTAAAAACCTTTTCTACCTGCTGTTCTACATAGCTTTTTTTCTTAGCTAAATCTGGCAAATAATCTCGTGTTCCTTCTGGACGTTGTAATTTATTCAAATTAAGAATCCCCCTTTTCTTTATTGCTTTATCGTATTAAAGAATGATTTATTAAAATATAACATATCCCCCCTAGAATGTCAACTGAAACTTATATTTTTAAGTGTTTTTAATAAAAAAAGACCTTGGATATAAATTCCAAGATCATTTTGCAAACACATGGTCTCCTATTTGAACTGTTTTTTCTCTAGTAGTCAGCCACCACAATGTTTTAGCAATTATAGGATTATAGAAGTATAGTGCATTTCGAGAAGGATCATCACCTTCTAAAGCTTGCTTAGCAGCTCTATGTGCCTCTTGATTAGGCTTAAGCTTTATTTGACCATCTTTAACAGAACTAAATTGTCCCTTCTGATGTATAACACTATAGATTGTGTTTGGAAACTCAGGACTTTTAACTCGATTAAGTATTACAGCTCCTACAGCAACTTTCCCCTTATACGGCTCACCTCTAGCTTCAGCATGAATCGCCTTAGAAAGCCAATAGGCTTTATCATCATTGTCTTCAACACTTATAGATCCTTTTCCATCTTCATAACTAAATTCAACACTAGAGTCATCAAACATTTTATCTAACATAAAAACTAATAATCCACTTATTATCAAACCCTTAACAGCCTTCTCTTCATCGATCCCCTGGGCTTGAACAATTGAAAAACCATTCCCTAAAAATAAGTTAACAGTCGGGGCTATTAATACTATAATTAAAGTTAATGCAATTATATTAATAACTCTATTGTTCATTATTTATCC
Organism: Bacillota bacterium; assembly: GCA_051746525.1. Taxonomy (GTDB): domain Bacteria; phylum Bacillota; class Halanaerobiia; order Halobacteroidales; family Halobacteroidaceae; genus Halanaerobacter. The sequence continues at coordinate 2,823 of JBNJFD010000135.1, forward strand.
CCCTCTGCTATTTAGAAGCTATTAATAAAGTAGATACTATTAAACCTCCTGTTAACCACACAAATCTTCTTTCTAATTTATCTACTTTTTCTTCTGTAGTTTTATCTTGTACTGTAGATGATAATTGGTCAACCTGTTGTTCTAAATTGTTATTTTCAGTTTCTAATTGATCAAGTTTTTTCTGTAACTTATTTGTTCTAATTGCTTCTTCTGTAATACTTTTTAAAATTTGGTCTACTTGTTGGCGCAGCTTATTAATTTTATCATTTGCATTTACAAGGTCCTCTTGATTAACTTCCTGTTGATCAGCTAAATCACTTAATTTTTCTTTTAATTCTTCATTTTCATTCACAACATCTACTAATTCTGATCTAAATTCTGTAGCAAGCTTTTTTAAAGTAAGTACATCTCCATCTTCAGGATCAACTGCACCTCCATTAACATTCTCTAACATTTTTGCAACTATTTCAGCCA
>JBNJFD010000135.1:3396-5698 GCA_051746525.1 Bacillota bacterium
TCTCCACTTGTAATTCCTACTGGTTTAACTAGCCACGGTATTTCAATACTTTCTCCCGCATTTAATTTGCCTAAAAACTTGGATTCTTTATCTCCTTTAGCCACTTCTAGTCCAGGAGGTAAAGCTATTAAACTATTTAAACCATAAGCAGTAGAATTCCCTACATTAGTTATTGCTGCTGTTATGAAAAACTGCTTTTGCTGTAATTGATTATTTTTTTCTTTTATTCTTTGAGGAGCTTCAATATCAACTGCTAAATCAGGAGGACCTACAACTTTCAAACCTCTAGTAACTTGATTATCATCGGTGTTTTCAGCAGTTACTTTAACTGTATAGTCTAGTTCCTGAGGGTCAACATTTTTAGGACTTACTTCCCACATTACTTGAGCTGTAGCACCAGGTTCCATATCGTTTAACTCTTTAACTTTATCCTCAGAACTAAGTTCCAATTCTTCCGGCAAACGAAGATCTACTTTAACATCTTTGGCTTTTATTTCAGCAGTATTTTGAACATAAGCAACTATTTGGGCTTTTTTATCAGCACGATCCATCACTATCTCCGCTGGAGAGGTTATCCCTAATGATAATAAACCAGGTACAACAGTTATTCCACCTAAACCATAATTACTAACATAATCTCTAGTTTCTTCAGGTTCTAATTTTTGAGGGTCCCAAAATAAAGCCATTGCACTATCTAACTCATATTCTCCTTTGCGCAAAAACTCTTGTTCGGGATTAAAATCAAAATCCCAAACACCATCAGCTAAGCTGCCCCAATCGGAAAAATAAACTGCACTAGGTTCAGTCAACCCTGGTCCTTTAATTGTCCCTTGAGCAGTTACTTTAGGATTGTTCAGTGTATCAAAAGCCTGCCAAAAGCTTGGTATTTTAGAGTCAGTATATAATTTATCATAAGTAATTGCTTGATTCTTTATTCTAAAAGGAGCACCATCATTTTCACCGAGCATAGTATCAATCATCACTCTAACCCCAACTTCTTTAGGCTCTTCTCCTTGGTTACTAACTCGATATCTAATTTGAGCTGTATCAGGCAAGCCAGTAGTAGTACTTTTTACAAAGGTCAGAATCTGAGAAACTACTACTTTACCATATTTATATTTAGTAACTATTCTATTATCTTTAATAGTTGGTTTTTGCACTAATTCTCCATAATTAGCTCCGCTACCTGCCCTTTTTTTGGTCTCCCCACCAAATACATAATTTTCACCATCAATTTTAATTGTAGTATAAGAAGTCCAAGGATTAGGATGACCGTAAATTAAAGGTTTGCCATCATCTCCTTCTCGCATAGGAGCTCCGCCGGTAACATCAATAGCAAAACGTCCACGATTGAGTTGATTCTGATTAACAAAAATTGAGATGTAGTCATTTTTTATCTCTAAATTTCCTTCTTCATCAACTTTGGCTAAGCCAAGAGATGAAAACAAAACTAATAATATACTAAAAAGTGCTATCCATTTAATCTGTTTTGTCATACTTGACACCTCATTCCCCACCATAAATTAAATCTATTAATTCATAGTCAACTCGTTCCTCTTCTTGAGGTCTAAACCGAACTAAGACTATAATTTGATAATTTTCATTAGCAGGTTTGAATTCCCAGCCTCTTTTAATTGTATTTTCAGCTGCTCTATCTAATCTTTCATCCTCAGACCGTTCTAAAATTTCAATTTTTTCTAAAGAACCATTTTTATTAACATCAACAGCTAATTTAACATCTCCTGCTATCCCTACATTAGATGCATCTTTAGGATAATAAGGTTTAGGAGCATCAGTTAATGATTGCTTAGGCTCAGAAAAAGAGGGTTCTTCCTTTTCTGATTGCTCTTCCTTGTCCTCTTTAGAGGAATCATTTTCTGCAGTATCATTATCTTTTTTTTCCTGCTCTGTTGTGTCTTCTTGTGGTTCTGACTCAGTAGTATCCTCTTTTGTTTCTGTAGTCTGTTCATCTTTATCATTTTTATTAACATCTTTTTGTTCAGCAGAATCTTTTTCAGATTCTTCTTTGTTTTGCTGTTCTTGTTTATCTTTTTCAGAAACATTAACTTCTTCAGAACTATTCTCACTACTTAATATTTCTTCATTATCCTCTTCTACATCTTCCTCTACATCTTCCTCTACATCTTCCTCTACATCTTCCTCTACATCTTCCTCTACATCTTCCTCTACATCTTCCTCTACATCCTCTACATCTTCCTCTACATCCTCTTCTACATCTTCCTCTACATCTTCCTCTACATCTTCCTCTACATCTTCCTCTACATCTTCCTCTACATCTTCC
>JBNJFD010000136.1:0-5670 GCA_051746525.1 Bacillota bacterium
AATTAGTCTCTGGACTACAGGGAACAGTATTTGCCGAAGCAGGACGGGTTAGTGAAGATTTTGATACAGAGTTATTTACTGAAGATATGCATTATTCTGGAGGAATAGGCTTTAAATATTTCTTTAATCAAGATATAATAGCTAGATTTGATATTGGTTATTCAGAAGAAGGAACACAAGTTAGAATGAATATTGGTCAAACATTTTAAGGGGGATTATAATGATAACAACTAGAGATTTTAGAACTGGTTTAACAATTAAGTTAGATGGTAAATTATATAAGGTGATAAATTATGATCATGTAAAGCCGGGCAAGGGCGGAGCATTTTTGCAGACAGAATTAAAGAATATCAAAACAGGTCATACCATGAATAAGCGGTTTCGCGCTGGAGAAAAAGTAGAAAAGGCTCATATTGACCGCCGCAAATTTCAGTTTTTATTCAATAGTGAAACAGAATATACTTTTATGGATACTGAAACTTATAATCAAATCACTTTAGATAAAGAAGATATTGGAGAAGCAGCTAAATTTATTAAAGAAAATGATGAAGTAGAAATTGAGATGTATCAAGGGAATCCAATTGGAGTTAATTTGCCGGCAGCAGTTGAATTAGAAGTTACTACAGCACCGCCTGCCGTTAAAGGGAATACAGTTTCAGGAGCTAGTAAAGAAGTGACTTTAGAAACTGGAACTAAGGTTACTGTACCTCAATTTATTGAAAAAGGGGAAATGATTAAAATTGATACTCGAACTGGAGAATATCTAGAGCGGGTTTAAAGCAAATACTAAGTGTTAATAATATCAGGTGCTCAATAGCACCTGATATTATTTTTTTGAGATATTAATAAAGTTTTACTTATTCTTAAGCAAAGGAAAAAAAGATTTAATCTAGAATTATTTATATTAAGAAAGAAAATTAAGAAATAATAAAAAGGAGGAGTTAAAAAGTGATTAATATATTTCAAACAGAGAAATCTTTAATTGAGATATATTCTATTTTATTTCTTTTGGGATTAATTTTATTTTTAGCTGCTCCTCATTTATCCCTTGCTTGGAGAGGTGTTTTTTCAATAATTTTAATAGGCTTAGGAGCTTATTTTGGACAAATCATGGGGGGGATAATTACTGCAGGATGGGCTGTGTTTTCTTTAGAATATTGGGGCTACTTAGCAAGGTTTAATGATTTTGCTTTATTAACTCAAGGGTTAGTATTTGGCTTCTTATTTAAATATCAATTTAAGTTAAAAGAAAATTTAAAACAAAAGAGTGAAAATTTAAAAAAAGAGAAAGAAATGTTAGATAAAATTTTAGAAACTATAGTAGATGGTTTTTTTATGCTTGATAAGCAGGGGGATTTTATTAGAGCTAATCAAGCTTATCAGCAAATGGTTGGCTATTCTGAAGAAGAATTACTAAAAATGAATATTAGTGAGATTAGTAACATTGAAACTAAAGAAGAAGCCAAGCAGCATATTGCAAAAGTTATTGAGCAGGGTCAAGATAGATTTGAAAGTCAGCAGCGCTGCAAAAATGGTGAGATTATAGATTTAGAGGTTAGCACTACTTATTCAGCAGATATTAATGGTGGTGTATTTGTAGTTTTAGCCCATGATATAACAAAGCGAAAGAAAAAAGAAGAAAGATTAAAAATGAGTGAAGCTAAATTTAAAAGTTATATTAACAATGCACCCTATGGGGTTTTTGTATTTAATAAATATCGAGAATATATTGAGTTGAATCCTAAAGCTCTAGAATTAAGCGGGTATTCTAAAGCAGAAATTTTAAATAAGAAAATAGGTAATACAGGTAATATAATTGATATAAATAAAGTGAGAAAGAAATTTAAAAAGTTAATTGAGCAGGGAGAAGTTAATGGTGAGTTTGAATTTTTAAGAAAAGATGGTACTCAAATTAATGTTGAGGTGACAGCATCTGAGATTAATGAAAACAGATATATTGGTTTTGCTAAAGACATATCTCAGCGTAAAAAAATAGAGCAGAAAATCAAAAATGAGCGGGATAAATTGAAAAAATATTTTGCAACTACAGAAGCAATAGTTTTAAGATTAGATAGTAATAAAAGAATAAAAGAGATTAATTGCAGTGGATGCCGAATTTTAGGGTATTCAAAGGAGGAATTAATTGGGAAAGATTGGTTTGATAATTTTATAAAAGAAGAAGAGCGAGAAAGAGTTGAATATATTTTTGATAGACTGATAGAAAAAAAGGAATTGCTTGATGGAGAAAATAAAATTGTTACTAAATCAGGGGTAGAACGAAATATTTTTTGGCATAATAATCTATTAACTAATGAACAGGGTGAAGTAACAGGAACATTAAGCACAGGAATAGATATTACTGAGGTGAAGAGTTTAAGGGAAGAATTAGAATATAGTAGACTGCAGATGCAATTTTTTGCTAATTTATCTCATGAATTAAAAACACCGCTTAATTTGATTTTTTCAGCGCAACAAATGATAGAATTAGAACAGGAAAAAGTAAATCAAGAAAGCAAAGAAAAAATAGACAAATATTTAACTATTATTTCTCAAAATGGCAATCGCTTATTAAGATTAGTCAATAATTTGTTGGATATTAATAAATTTGAAGCAAATTCTTTTCAACTAGATATGGGCAATTATGATTTAGTTAAAATTGTAGAACGAACTGCATTTTCTGTAGAAAGTTATATTGAACAAAAACAAAGAGATTTTGAGTTTGATTCTGAATTAGAAGAGTTGATTATTGCTTGTGATCCATTTAATTTAGAACGAGTGTTATTAAATTTATTATCAAATGCAATTAAATTTACTGATGAAGATGATGAAATAAAGATAAAAGTAAGAGATTTGGGAGAGCATGTGAGGATTATAGTTAGCGATACAGGAATTGGGATTCCTGATAAAAAGCAGGAACAGATTTTTAAGCGTTTTAGACAAGCAGATAAATCTTTTAATAGGAATACTGAAGGTACAGGGATAGGATTATCTATTTCTAGATTGATTATTGAATTACATGGTGGAGAAATAATTGTTGAAAGTAAAGTGGGGCAGGGAAGCAAGTTTATAATAGAGCTGCCCATTAATAAGTTAAATGAAGAAGTTAAAGAGTTAGAATATTATAAATGTTCGCAGCAGTTGATAGAGAGAATCAACATTGAGTTTTCAGATATTTACAATTAATTAAGACAGGCTTATTTAACTCTAGGATATAATTAACGTAGCTAGAGTTTATTACAAAATGAATGAAGTTAGGGTAATAGAATATAATAAGGTGATAAGGGGGATGAATATGATACAGAGCAAATTTTTTAAAGTAGCTTATGGAATTATATTAATATTAGCAATTATATTTTTAATGGGGCAAATACCCTATGTAATAGAGCCTTTATCTACGGTGTTATCAATCTTGATTATTCCGTTATTATTAGGCGGTTTTTTTTATTATTTATTTCGCCCGATAGTTAGGTTCTTCACTGCTAAATTTAATAATAAAACAACAGCAGTAATAGTAACCTGTTCTTTAGTGATTGCTTTTATTGCGATTGTTATCTTTTTTGGTGGCAGTATAATTCATAGTCAAATTAAAGAACTAATTTCTTATTTTTCTAGTAATTATGATATTACTTATCAAAATACTAAAGATACTTTTAATGAGATTATTAAAGCTAGTAATGGGCGGCTTGATTTTTTAACTAAATTTGATTTTCAAGAAAGAATAACTGTTTTTGCTCAACAAGTTTTAAATAAAATAAGCAGTCATAATTTCATGGGTACTTTTTCTTCACTAACTAATTTAGCAACAATTATAATTTTAATTCCATTTGTTATCTTTTATTTGTTAAAAGATGATGAAAAAATCAAGCAGAATCTAGTGGTTGGAATTAATAGATTTTATAATGGTTCTCCAGAAAAATTAGAAGAGCTGTTGCTGCAAATTGACAAAGTGCTGTCTGATTATATCGGGTCGCAATTAATAGTAGCATTTATTTTAGGGGTCATTACTTTTGTTGGATATCTAGTGATTTCACTGCCTAATGCTTTTGTTTTAGCTTTAGTAGCGATGGTTACCTCTTTGATTCCTATTTTAGGACCCACATTAGGTATTTTACCGGCTATATTTATTGCAATTACAATTGATTTTTGGATGTTAATTAAAGTTATTGCTGTTTTAGCAGTAGCTCAGTATTTAGAAGGTAATTTAGTACGCCCTGTAGTTCAAGGTGGCAAATTAGATATTCACCCTTTGATTGTACTATTTGTAGTTTTGATTTCTGTGTTACTCTTTGGAGTATTAGGAGCTTTATTTGCTGTTCCAATTTATGCAGTGATTAGAGTATTAGTTAGAAGTTGGATTAATACTGCAGATTAAATAATGAAGGTGTTTGTATTATTATGTCGAATTATATATTATAGCATTAAAATGAGAATTGAGTATATTTATTAAAAGTGAAAGGAGGTAAAAGCATGAAATCAATTATGAAGTCCTTGAATAAATTAGACAGTATTAAATTAGAGTTGATTATTAGTATAATAGCAATATCTTTATTAATAGTAATTGCTTTTTCTTTAACTACATTTCCTTTTTTAAGAGGGAAGTTATATCAAGAAAAAGAAGCACAGATTAGAGAGCTTATTAATTCTAATTTAGGCACTTTAGAGTACTATTATAATTTAGAACAGCAGGGAGAATTAAGTAGAGCTGAGGCTCAGGAAAAAGCAAAGAAGATTATTGAAAAATCCACTTATGGTCCAGAAAGTAGGGAATACTTTTGGATTACTAATTCTGAACCAGAAATGATAATGCATCCTTATAAACCTCAGCTTAATGGAGAAGATCTATCTAATACAAAAGATCCTAATGGAGTAAAATTATTTGTAGAGATGGTGGAAGAAGTAAAAGATGATGGAAAAGGTTTTGTTGAATATAGTTGGCAGTATTATGATAATGAGAATAGAGTTGAACCAAAACTATCTTATGTTGCTGAGTTTGAACCCTGGGATTGGATTTTAGGGACTGGAATATATATTAATGACATTAATGAGACTATATTTAGTTTAGTAAAAACATTAGCCCTTACTTCTGTAGTTATTTTATTAATAGTGGGAGCGATAGTTTATTATTTAGCCGATTTTTTTGCTCAACCAATTAAGAAATTAACTGCTAAAGTTACTAAACTTGCTGATGGAGATTTAACTATCTCAACTACTCTTGACCGTAAAGATGAATTAGGAGTTTTAAGCGAAGAGATTAATAATATGCGCCTGGATTTAAAAGATATAATCAAACAGATTTATGCTTCAACAGAAGATATGTCTGCTTATAGTCAAGAATTATCTGCTTCAGCCCAAGAAGGTAATGCTTCAATAGATACTACCAATGATTTAATTGAAAATATGGTTGCTAGTATTCAGCAGATATCTGCTAGTAGTGAAGAAGTTACTAGTTTTGCTCAAGAAGCGACCTCTAGAACTCAAGTAGGAAATGAAAATATTGAGCAAACTTTAAGCAGTATGAAAAAGATTAGTAGTTCAGTTAATCAAGCTGTGGAAGTAATAAGTGAATTAGATCAGAATTCAAAAGAAATTCATAATATTATTGAACTAATTACTGATATTTCTGAACAGACTAATTTACTAGCTCTTAATGCTGCAATTGAAGCTGCTAGA
>JBNJFD010000137.1:0-5655 GCA_051746525.1 Bacillota bacterium
GATGGGGTAAATGATGCTCCTGCCTTGGCCCAGGCTGATGTTGGAATAGCTATAGGTTCAGGAACTGATGTAGCGGCAGAAACTGCAGATATAATTTTAGTTGACAGTGACCCTAAAGATGTAGTTACCTTGATTAATTTTGGTAAAGCAACTTATAACAAAATGATTCAAAATTTAATCTGGGCTACAGGATATAATGCAATTGCTATTCCTTTAGCTGCCGGAGTATTTTATTGGGCGGGGCTATTAATTTCACCTGCTGTAGGAGCGATATTGATGTCATTAAGCACAGTAATTGTAGCAATTAATGCTAAATTGCTTAGTTTAGAGGCTAATTAAAAAGAAAATTAAAATAGATGAGAATTTTTTAAAAAAAGTCACTGCGGGGTGAAAACTGCAGTGGCTTTTTAATTTTTATAGCAGGAAAAAAGTTTCAAATAAAGAATATCTTATATTAGAGATTAATTGAAAAAGGAGTGGTTAATCACATGCTAGATCCTAGAATAGAAGAATTAGCTGCCAACTTATTAAATTATGCAGTTGATTTACAAGCAGAAGAAAAAATATTAATTGAAGTGACGGGCGCAGAAAATCAGCTGGCTCAGCAATTAATTAAAAAATCTTATCAAAGAAGGGCGCTTCCTTTTTTAGAAGTAAATGATGAGATTTTAAATCGAGAATTATTACAACAAATTAGCCAACAACAATTAGAAATTATGGCTGAGCACCACCAACAGAGAATGAGAGAGATGGATGCGTATATTGGGATTAGAACTAGTAATAATATTAATCAAAATTCTGATGTAAACAGTGATAAAATGAAGTTATATATGGAACATTTCTCTAAACCTGTCCATGGTGAGATAAGAGTGCCTAATACTAAGTGGTGTGTAATGAGATATCCTAACCATTCTATGGCTCAACTTGCTAACATGAGTACAGAAACCTTTGAAGATTTTTATTTTGATGTTTGTAATTTAGATTATTCTAAAATGTCGCAGGCAATGGAGCCTTTAGTAGATTTAATGTCACAAACCGATAAAGTTAAAATTGTAGGACCGGGTACAGAATTAGAATTTTCTATTACTGATATTCCTGTTATTAAGTGTGCTGGTAAAATGAATATCCCTGATGGGGAAGTCTTTACTGCTCCTGTGAAGGATTCAGTAGAGGGTGTGATTAGTTATAATACCCCTGCAGTATACCAAGGCTATACTTATCGTGATATTAAATTAAAGTTTAAGCAGGGTAAAATAGTTGAAGCAACTGCTAATAATCAAGAAAAGATTAACCAAGTCCTTGATACTGATGAAGGTGCTCGATATATAGGAGAATTTGCTTTGGGTGTCAATCCTTATATTACTGATGCCATGAAAGATACTTTATTTGATGAAAAAATTAAAGGCAGCTTTCATTTGACACCAGGAAAATGTTATAAAGAAGCTAATAATGGTAATCAATCATCAATTCATTGGGATTTAGTTTGTATTCAAACTCCAGAATATGGTGGAGGAGAAATATATTTTGATGGGCAGTTAATTAGAAAAGATGGTGCGTTTGTATTAGAAGAATTACAGGATTTAAATCCAGCTAATTTGAAGTAAATTATAATAAAGCCAATCAATTTGAAGTGATTGGCTTTATTGCTGATCAGACTTATCCTTATCTTCAGAATCTGCTGCAAAGAAATGGATCTGACCAGAAGTAATTAATTTCTTAAATTTTCCTTTAGTAAAATATTTAATTTTAGGACGAGTCCAGGGGAGAACGCAGCTAAAGCCACATAAATCTGTTATAACACCGGGGGTAATTAACATTACTCCCCCAATTAAAATTAATAAACCGTCAATTAGCTTATCGGCAGGTATTTGGCCCTGGGCCAAGGAACTGTTGATTTCTTTTAAAACTGACAAACTCTGCTTTTTAGTTACTACAGCTCCAATGATACCAGTACAAGCAACTATGGAAACAGTTGTAATGTTGCCTAAGGAATAACTTAAACGAATTAAAAACCATAGTTCTATTAACGGAACTATTGTAAATAAAAAAATTAATTTAGGAATTATGTTCACCTCCTAGGTCTAAAGGACACAATAATTTTTTAAGAATAAAGGAGTTTTTATTTCAGTCTAGAAATTAAAATAATAAGGCTAGCTGATTAATGTTATTATTCAAATCAGTCTTAGATTGGGGGAGATTACATTTTCTCAACATATGCGGTGGGTTATTAGAGCTATAATAGTAGCTTTGTTGATTATGTTTGTTTTTTCTTTTAATTGGCTTGATAATTTAGAATTATTAACTTATGATTACCGAATGATATTAAATAGTCAATTTCATAGAAATCCCCAACAAGATATAGTTGTTGTAACAATTGATGATCAATCTGTTGCCGAATTAGGTTCTTGGCCCTGGCCTAGAAAACATCATGCTCAATTGATTTCTAAGGTTAATCAAGCAGGAGCTAAAGCTGTTGCTTTTGATGTCTTATTTGAAGTTTCTAAACCCGGCGATGATATTTTAAAAGAAACACTACAAGAAGCTGAAAATGTTGTTTTGCCGTATCAATTAAAGTTAACTGCTCAAAGAAATATATTTGATTTTAGTGATACTAGCTATCAAATTGAAAATATAAATTATCCTATTAGCAAATTCAAAACTGAAGCAGCTGGTTTAGGATATTTGAATTTATTAGCAGACCATGATGGTACTATTAGAAGAGTTCATTTATTAAATAATGATAATCATAAAGAACAGTTACAACCTTTTTCTTTTAGTATCGCCAAACAGCACCACGAAAATGATAAAGAGTTTAAGCAACAGCAGTTATTAATTAATTTTAAAGTCCAAGAAAATTATTTCCCTCAAATTTCTTATAAGCAGGTATTAAATAATAAATTCCCGGCTGATTTTTTTAAAGATAAGCTGGTATTAGTAGGAGCTAAAGGGAATAGTTTTCAAGATTATTTAACTACTCCTGTAGCAGCTATTAAAGGCTATTTGCCGGGGGTAATGATTCATGCAGCAATTATTAATAATTATTTAGAAGATAGTTTTATTAAACAACTTAATTCAATTCAAGTATTAGCATTTCTGCTCTTATGTAGTTTATTATCAGCAGGGCTTTACTATAAGCTTACACCACTATACAGCTTAATCACTTCAGTTTTAATTATATTAGGATTAATTATAATTAATTTAATCTTTTTTATTGCTTATAATATCTTTATTCCCTTACTTCCGTTTTTATTAGTTGTAATTATTAATTTAATAATTAGCTTAGTAATTTGGTATTTAAAAGTTGAACAACGTAAAAACAAATTAAAGGATATATTCTCTCGTTATTTAGCACCTGAAGTTATAAAGGAAGTATTAGAACTATCAGAAGAAAATTATTTAGAGGGAAAGAGAAAGGAAATAACAGTATTATTTTTAGACATTACTTCTTTTACTACTTTTGCTGAAAATCATTCTTCTCAGGAAGTTGTTGAATTATTAAACAATTATTTTTCTCTAATTACAGCAGAAACTTTTAAATTTAATGGGACATTAGATAAGTTTTTAGGTGATGGGGTCATGGTTTTCTTTAATGCTCCAACAACACAGCCTAAACATGCTAAAAAAGCAGTAGAATTAGCAGTTGAGTTGCAAAATAAAATAACTGCTGATTCTGATTTGCCATTAAGTGTTTCTATAGGAATTAATACTGGAACAGCCGTAGTAGGTAATATTGGTTCTACTACTAGAAGTGATTATACTGCCATTGGAGATGTAGTTAATACAGCATCTAGAATTGAAGAAATCACACCGCCTAATGAAATTTATATAGGTGAAGCAACCTATCAACAGGTAAAAAACAGTTATCAAGTTCAATTGAAAACAGAAGCTATTTTGCGTGACAAAAGTAATAGTGAAAATGTCTATAAATTAATTATTTAAAAAACACACCAGGAGGGGATAATTATGAAAAAATTATTGGGGTGGATATTAATTGCCGGCTTTCTCTTAACTTTTTTACCTCACAGTGTTGCGGCACAAGATTTAATTGTTTTAGAAGAATTATCGGGAACAGTTCAATATAAAAAAAGTAGTTGGTTTATTTTTTCTAGCGGCTGGAAAGATGTAGATGATAATGTAGCTTTAAAAGAAGGAGATTTAATTAAAACTAGTTCTCAGAGTCAAGCACAACTTACTTTTGCTGACCAAGCAAGGATGTTGATTAAAGAAAATTCTAAATTAAAAGTAGTTAAAAGCGACCAAGGTCTGAAATTGAATAAAGTCAAGCTTAGTTTAGGAGAAGCAGTAGTTAAATTTATTAACAATATTAATAAGGGACAACAATTTGAAGTAGAAACTCCTTCTGCAGTAGCGGGAGTTAGAGGGACATTATTTAGAGTACTTGTTGACCAACAGCAAGCTACAAAAGTTGGAGTAGATGAAGGTGAAGTGGCTGTTAGTAATAGAGGGGCGGAAGTATTAATTACCAAGGGTGAAGGTGCTGTAGTTAATAATAGAAATCAAAAACCAGAAGTAGTGCCCGGCAAAGAAATTAAAGCTAAAAATATGAAGCAGGAACAAGAATGGAAAAAAGGATTAAAAAAATGGGAGCAGGAAGCTAAACAAAGAGCTAAAGAGCAGATTAAAAAAGATGTTCCAGGCAAAGCTAAAGGGCATGATAAGGATAAGGCTAAAGGCAAAGCTAAAGGGCATGATAAAGATAATGACCACCCATCTAATAACAGCAGTTCTAATTCTTCTAGCAACAGCAGTTCTAACTCCTCTAGTAATAAAGGAGGAAAAAACAAATAAATGAATACCAAATTCCTGAAAAAATTTGAATTATTTAAGGGATTAACTAATGAAGAATTAACAGGAATTAAATCTATCATGCAGGAAAGAAATTATGATAAAAATGAAATGCTTTTCTTTGAAGGGGATGCTGCTAATAACTTTTATATTATCTTAACAGGATTGGTTAAAGTATTTAAAACAGATGAAAAAGGTAGAGAAAAGACCTTAAGTTTACTAGGTAATAAAGATTTTTTTGGAGAGATGGCTTTATTAGATAATAAATCTCGTTCTGCATCTGTTCAAGCAATTGAGGAAACTAAAGTATTTAAAATTAATCAAAATAAATTTAAGAATTTAATTAGCAAGCATCCTGCTATTTCTTTAAAAATAATTGCAACTTTATCACAGCGGATTAGAAATTCTAATCAACAAATTCAAAACCTAACTTTTAAAAAAGTTAGGGGTAGATTAATTGACACCTTAAATCGTTTAGCAGATAAATATGGAGTAGAACATGAACAGGGGATATTAATTAATAATAAAATAACTCATCAAGAATTAGCAAATTTAGTTGGTACTACTAGAGCAACAATTACTAAATTGTTAGGAGAGCTTGTAGAAAGTGATAAACTAATTATTAAAAATCGTTATTTAATCTTAAAAAAATAAAAAAAGCATAGAATTATGGTCTTTGGAGGGATATAATATGGAAATTAAAGTAGAAGAAGCAACAGAAGAAAAATTAGAAGAATTAGGTGTTAAATCATGGCCTATCTGGGAGAAAGAAGTTTCTGAATTTGACTGGCATTATGACCAGCAGGAAGTTTGTTATTTATTAACAGGGGAAGTAACAGTTACTACAGA
>JBNJFD010000138.1:0-5532 GCA_051746525.1 Bacillota bacterium
GAGTGAGATTTATCATGATTCTTCAGCCTTGCAATATGGTGATTATCAGCAATTATTGATTAAGAATGAGCAGTTTGTTTTTGCTAGAGTCGGTAAAGATGAAATAATAATTATAGCACTTAATCTATCAGGTGAAGATATAGAGTTAGAGATAGATTTAGATTTTCCAGATACTAATGCTAATAAATTATTAGATTTAATAGACGAAAGTGTTAGTTTTAGAGTAAATGATAATGCTAAAGTGAAAATAGATGTGCCATCTTGTTGGGGCAGGATTATGAAGATTATTTAAAAATCCTCAAGTATATTTTAATAATAAAGAAAAGAAATAAATAATTAAAAATATTGACTATAAAGGGGTTTTTAAACAGTTTAATTATTTATAATCAAATATACTTATTTTGAGGTATAAATAGATAGATTTTGGTTATACTATTAATAGGTGACAAAAAATGAAGCTATCAATTAAAGAAACAGCTAATTTTTTAGGAGTTACAATTTTAACTTTGAGAAATTGGTATAAAGAAGTAAAGCTAGTTCTTTAATGTACTGCAGAAAAAAATATTTATTATTGATTAAATATTTTAAAGTTAAAGGAGAAGAATAGATGCTGCGCACAAGCAAAATATTAATCAAAAATCAAGATTTCAAAGAATTTGCAATTGATAAGGTATATCTAACCCGACATTTTGAAAATATGCTGCTTATTTTACTAGAACAGGACTATAAACAAGAGATTAGTGATAGAAAGTTGATTTCTAATCCCTATGTAATGAGAGCAGTAATTAGAGACACCAAAGGTGGTAAATATGCTGAGAAAGTAGCTTACATGAAAGACAAATATAAAAAGCATGATCTAATGCAGGATTTAATTGAAGTTGGAAAACAACTTAAAAAAGATAATCTTGTGATGACTATCAGAAAAGTACGAGGTAATTTTAAATCTTTTTATACTAAAAACAAAAAAGGTGATAAAAAAGCAAAACCACCCAAACCTAAAAGTTTATCTTCACTAAATCACTATACTCTTTTAATTGATAATAATAAAGGTCTAGGGCTTTCTTATTTAAAGAAAGGTAAAGACAAATTAGGTATTACTCTAGATCATGATAGAGGCAGACAATATATAAAGGTTAATCAGCAAAAGATAAAACAGTTAGTAGATGGTGACTTAGAGAATATCCAAGCTATTAATCTACAATTTTCTAATGGTCAATTGTACCTATTAGTTACTTATCACCATAATAAAAAGGTGCAAAATAACAAGCCGCATAAAATTGCAGGTCTAGATATAGGGGTTAATAATCTAGCAGCAGTTTATATAGAGGATAAAAATAGCCCTAGCCTGATAGTAGATGGTAAGAAGTTTAAGAACTATAATAGTCAATTTAATCGTCGAGTAGCTAAATTGTCTAACGCTATTGACACTCTAGAATCTAAAGCTAGAAAGAAACATTTAAGAAAATATATAAATTCCCTCTTCGAAAAGAGAAACAGGTTTTTCTATGACCAATTTCATAAAGTCAGTAAAAGAATGTTGGAATACTTAGATAAACATAATGTAACTGAGCTGGTTATATCATATACTCTGAACGACTTGAAAAACAATGGTAATTGCAATATGCAGAAAAAAACAAAGCAAAATTTTATCCAAATTCCATTTATTAAATTATTAGAATATCTAGAGTATAAAGCACAGGATTTTGGAATTGAAGTGACAGTTGTTGATGAAGGATGTACATCAAAATCTAATTCTTTTACTAAAGAAGTTTATAAAGCTAAATCATTACAGAAAAAAATTAAAGATTTAAAAAATCAACAAGACAAGACTGAATCTGATATTGAGTATCAAGAATATCAGCGTTTAATTGATGCTTGCAAGAAATTGTTGAAAAACTACAATTATTCAGGTAAGCGAGTTAAACGGGGGTTATATGTTGATGACAGCAATGATTTAGCAATAAACTCTGATATTAATGGAGCTAGAAATATTTTAAAATTAAGTCCCAACTATCAAGAGGAGAAATGTACTAATCTTCGTAAACTCTGCAACCCAATTAAAGTAAATAGTGATTACGATTTTGCTAAACTGCTTAAAGATAGCTGGGACTATGAAATTAAGAGGAAAGTAGTTTAAAAAGCACACCCGAGTCTTTTTTTAAGATAGGGTTCGTGGATAAGAACACCGTAACTTTGGTGTTAACGCTGTAATCTACTCATTTGTTAGTTATAGTTAAATTTGAGTAGATATAAATCAGCGGTTTTTTTCATTAACTAGTCATGAATCTAATAAATTTATTGACCAATATTTAACAGATATGTGGCAGAAAGTTCTGCATGATGAACCTCAATTTGCTTTTTTTAATAGTACTAGCAATAATAATTTTTCTAATTATATAGATGATTATTTAAAGCAGATTGATGAGCCATATATTATTTGTAGGGAACAAATTAATCATGATCGCTATAAACAGCCCTATTATCCATTCTTGAAATTCATTAAAGAGTTTATTAAGCAGAATGATATAAATATTGCGCAGTATTTAGCTCAAACAGAAGTTTATAAGTTACATCAACCAGTCTTTGATTGTTTTTTACGAGGGTAGCAGACAAAGCGGGAGGAAGAAATTTTACTAGAAGAATTAGATTATGAGAAAAGAAGAATCTATCAAGGTATTTTTAGTTTATTGAACCAGCTTAGTGATGATAAACCTTTGATTTTAGTATTAGAGAATTTGCATAATGCTAAGCAGTCGACTTTGGAGTTAATAAAGCATTTAATGCAAAATAATTATCACGGCAAAATTATTTTTGTTTTTTCTTTGCAGCGGCAAATTCAGTTCACTGCTAATAATTTTCGCCAACGAAAATGGGATGATTTTATTAGCACAGTAGAGGATTGCTATACAATTATCGATTTTGAAGATTCTAAGTTGCCTAAGAACACTGCAAATAATAGTCTTTCATCTCAAACTAGTTTAGAAGTTAAAGAATTAATAGAGTTAGGCTTAGATTCTTTTCAGTTACTTGCTTTAGATGAAGCTAAATCATATCTGTTAGAGGCTTATAATTTTCACCAAGATAATGATGTCCAATTAGACCCTGCCTCTTATGTTAAATTACTTATTTTATTAGGTGATGTTCATAATTATCTTGCTGAGAATAAGGAAGCACTCAATTATTATTCGTTGTTAAATAATTATGTAATGAAGAAAGACCTTAAAGCAGATTTAGCTACTGCCTATAGAAAAAAAGGAGTTATTTACTTAAAGAAAAACAATTTAGAATCTGCTCATAAGCTAGCAAAACAGAGTTTAAAATTAGCTTTAGATGTAGAAGATAAACAAAAAATATTTGCTGCTTACTTTTTGATTTATAGAATTCAAGAAGATTTAAAGGAGTATAGTACTGAGTAGTGGGAGCAGCTTTATAAAAACTTAATTAGTCTAGGTCAGGAACTAAATTTAGATAATACTTTAGCGCGCTGCTATATTAGCTTTTATGATTTAAGGATTGATTATGATATTAAATATTATGAGCAAGGACTTAGTATTGCACAACAGTATAATAATGAATATAGAATTGCAGTTGCTTATCATTATCGAGCTATATTGTATAAGCGGGAGAATAATTATGATAAAACGCTAGAATATTATAAAAAAAGTGAGCGATTAAAGAAAAAAATTAATGAGCAATCAACTCTACCTTTGATTTATAATGGATTAGGACACTATTATTTTTTAATAGAAGATTATGAACAAGCTTATGATTATTATAATCAATCGTTATATTTTTTAAGAGAAATTAAAGAGTATCATGAAATAGCAGTAACTTGTTTTAATATTGGCTCTGTTTTATTTTCTGCATTTGAACATGAACAAGCTTTATTTTAATAAGGTAGTCGATATTTTACAAGACTTTGAAATGAATGAATTAATGTATCATACTAAGACTGAAATTTATTCTTTATTGGGGATTAATTATATTAAAGAAGGAAAGATTAATAAGGCTAATGAATGTATAATTAAGATTCAATCTGCGAATGAAGAGATTGAAGGAGTTAGTTTTGAAAATTTATTTTTAGAATTATTTATGGCTTTGTTATTTAAAGAAGATGACGATTACCAAGCTATGGATTTACATTTTGATACTGCCTTGACTCTACTTGATAAAATTGAAGATACTACTAAGCCTCTTTATCCTAGATTTTATTATGAATATGGCTTAGGGTGTAAAAAGTTTAATCGAGTAGATAAAGCAGAAAAATTGTTTGAAAAAGGACTGTCAGCAGCAGAGGAATCAAACTATGATTTTTATCAAAATATAATCTTAGAAGAATTAGATGTTGTAGTAAATATTGATAGATTTGATTTTAAAACAAGTAATTTTGAATTTAGTTGGATTAAAGAAGCAGCAGAGTTAGAAAAAGCGTTAAATCAAGTTGAAAGCCGAATTGCTGAAAGAGATTTTTTAAATGAGTTACAGAATATTTTAGTGGAAAATTCTGATAAAGATTTATTAGTGGAAAAAGCAATGGCATTAATAGATAAAAACTTTGTAGTGCAGGAAAGTTTTTTTATTTAAAAGAAAAAGGTGCATGGCAAAATTATTTTAAAAATACCAAGCAAGAGTTTCCTGATTTCGAGATTATAGAAGCAGTAGATGATTTATTCCAAGAAGGGGAAGAAAAATTAATTATAGCTGGGCAAGATGATGAACTCTCTAAAAAACTAAGGCAGCATTTTAATTCTTTGATTTTCATCCCTTTCACAGATAGTCAAGAAGTCATAGGGTTTATGTTATGCGGTACTTTAGACCATCAGTTTTTATTAACTAATGATGATTTAAATGTTTTAGAGATTGCTGCCAAACAGATAGTCATGGCTTTGGAAAGAATTAAAAGAGATAAACTTAATCTTTATAACCAGATGCAGGTCAAGTTTCAAAAAGAAATGATTCATGCTATGATTAATATGTTGGAGATACATGATGAGTATACAAAGGGACATTCAGAAAATGTAGCCCAATTAGCGGTTCAAGTGGCTTATGAACTAGGACTTGATTTCTCAGATATTAATGATGCTTATTGGGCAGGTAAAATTCATGATATTGGGAAAACTTTAGTGCCGACTAAAATTTTAAATAAAGAAGATAAGTTGACTGATAAAGAATATCAAAAGATAAAGAATCATCCTACCTGGGGATATCAAGCTTTGCAAAATTTAGACCAATTAGATAAGATAGCTAATTATATCTATTATCATCATGAGCGTTGTGATGGGCACGGCTATCCTAATGGGGTTAAGGAAGAGGAAATACCTCTGATTTCTAAAATTTTAACTGTAGTTGATGCTTGGGATGCAATGCGTTCGCAAAGATCATATCGTGAACCATTATCTCAACAAGCTGCTATTAATGAATTGCAAGATAATAAAGGAACTCAATTTGCGCCTGAAGTGGTAGATGCTTTTTTAAATATAGTGGCCTGAGTAGGTTGAAAAAAACTCTCCGTGAAATTTGCGGGGAGTTTTT
>JBNJFD010000139.1:0-1363 GCA_051746525.1 Bacillota bacterium
TTAATTGAAGTTAATTGAACAAAAGCACTAACATTCTCTCTATTAAAAAATTTGTTAGTGCTTTTTTTATTTTAGAACAGAAAATTAAACTTATATGCCTTCAGGTTATAATTTAGATACTTCATATTATCAAAAGTTATTTTATCTTGGGGATTTTATACATACTTTCTGCTTTAAATTGATGGTTTAAACCCTAATTTTGGCTGCATTTATTCCAAACTTTACTTTTTCGAAATAATTATAGTTATAAATAAGAAGGATAAACAAGGTTTTAATTGAATTAATAAATAATAAGATTTTTTAAAACAATTTAGAATAATATTGCAAAAAAGGGATGTGGACAAATTTGAAATTAAAATCATTAAAAAGCAAACAAATTATTGCTATCGGTTTATTAATAATTGTCATTTGTGTTAGTCTTGGTGTAATCGCCTATCTAAATACATCTACGATTATAAGAGCTGAAATCGAAGAACGGCTGGTTGAAAAGGCAGATGATGTTGGGGATTTAGTAAGATCTAGATTAGATACTAGACTAAAAGAATTAGAAGCAATTGCGAATCAAGAAGTTATTAAGACAATGAATTGGAGTCAAATCCAAGAAATTTTAGAATCTGAAACTGAAAGAACAGATTTTGCAACAATAGCACTTGTTCAAGCAGATGGACAGACTAATTATATCAATGGGAATACTTTAGATCTAGGTGATCGTAATTATGTGCAGCAAGCATTTTCAGGTAATTCCTATGTTTCAGATATGCTGATCAGTAGAGCAATTAATGAACCTGTCGCAATGGTGTCCGTTCCTATCAGAAGAAATGGAGAAATTGTTGGTGCTTTAATTGCAAGAATGCTTGGAGAAGATGTAATTAATATCATTACAGATGTTAAGCTAAAAGAAGATGGAACTGCATTTATGTTTAATAATTCTGGAACTGTTGTTGCCCATCAAAATAGGGATTATGTAATGGAACAGTTAAATCCAATTCAAGAAGATAATAATAGATATGAAAATTTAGCTAATTATATGAGTAGTGCAATAAATAATCAGACTGGATTTTCAAGTTATAATTTTGCTGAACAGGAACTTTATGCAGGATATACAGAAGTTGAGGGGACAGATTGGATAGTCAGCGTTTCAGCTGCAGCCGAAGAGGTTCTGGCAGGTCTTAATAGAATGAGAAGTTTTATTATTTTGATTTCTGCTGTAATATTAATTCTATCTTTAATTTTTGTCTATTATTTTGCAAGTAAAATAACAGCACCTATAGTGGAGATTGCAAATTATGCTCAGAAAATTGCTGATGGAGATTTAAGTCAAAAAGTTTCAGATAAACTTCTAAAGAAAGAAGATGAAATTGGT
>JBNJFD010000139.1:1463-5506 GCA_051746525.1 Bacillota bacterium
CCTATAGTGGAGATTGCAAATTATGCTCAGAAAATTGCTGATGGAGATTTAAGTCAAAAAGTTTCAGATAAACTTCTAAAGAAAGAAGATGAAATTGGTCAACTGGCAAATTCTTTTTCAGATATGAATCAGAATTTACATAATTTAATTGGACAGGTTATGGATATTGCAGGAAATTTATCTGCGTCCAGTCAGGAATTATCGGCTTCTGGAGAAGAGGTTGCAGCTTCAGCTGAACATGTGGGAAGGGCAATCCAGGATGTAGCCTCTGGTGCCGAAGAACAATCAGCCCAGGTTGAAGAAACTACCAGTAATATAGAAGAGTTGATAGAGCAGATAGAGGATGTTAAGGAAAACTCTGATAAAATGGATGAGCAGGCAGATAATGTAATGAGTAATATTAATGAAGGTAATACTTCTATTAACGAATCAATAGAAAAGATTAAAAATGTGAAAAATAATTCTACTGAAGTTTCAAATAAAATTAATGAATTAGGAGATTTATCAAACAAGATTGGAGAAATTGTTAATCTAATTAATGACATAGCAGCTCAAACTAATCTTCTAGCTTTAAATGCAGCTATAGAAGCGGCCAGAGCAGGTGAAGCTGGCAGAGGCTTTTCTGTTGTAGCGGATGAGATAAGACAGCTGGCAGAGGAATCAGAAAAGGCCACCAATCAAATTGGTAGCTTAGTAAAAGAAATCCAAAGTGGAGTTGGCAGTGCTGTCAGCAAAATGGATAATACAGAAGAAGTGGTTAATGACAGTGTAAATGCAATTGATACAACAGGAGAATCTTTTAAGAAAATAAATAATGCAGCTGAAAGTTTGAGAAAGCTAATTGAAGAAATAAGTAATAAAGCAGATATAGTAGATGAAAATAGTAATAAAGTTGATGTCAGTGTTAAAGAAATAGCTTCAGTAAGTCAGGAAGCAGCCAGAAATTCAGAAGATGTAGCTGCAGCCAGTGAAGAACAGTCTGCATCAACTGAGGAAATTGTTAGTGCAGCTGAAGATCTATCTAATATGGCAAATAACTTAACAGAGGCTGTAAACAAATTTAAGATTTAATAATATAAAAGAGATGCAGAAATAATATATTTATCTGCATCTTTTTTTTATTTTCCTCTTTTACCCAAAAAGTAGGTGTGTATATGAAAATAAAAAATCTGAGTTTTAAATATAAAATTATAAGTCTTGTAATTGCAATAATAATAATTTTAACAGCAACAACTATTTTTATCATTACTAATACAACTAATGAAGTTTTAGAAGATATAGTATTTCAGAATCAAAAAAAGAATAACCAGCAGCAGTCAGAATTAGTAAGCAACTGGTTTGTAGAGAGAAAGCGTGATCTTGAAATTTATGCTAATACAGAGATAATGAAAAATAGTACCTGGAATGAAAAAAAGAACTATCTACAGAATGAATTAGCAAATAGAGTTGAAGAATATTATTTTTTCTTTCTTGCTGATGAATCTGGTAATTATAGTACCACTTTTGAAGATAATGCTGGTAACATAAGTGATAGAAAATATTTTAATGAAATTATAAAAGGAAAGGGTAAAACTGTAATTTCTGATCCTGTTATCTCAAAATCAACCTCTAGGCCGATCATCGTTATTGGAACAGCTATTGAGTTTGATAAAAATAATGGATTGATTGCTGCGGTAATAAGACTTAATGAATTAGCAGCACATATTAATAAATATAATAACAAAGAGGATGGAGTTTACTCATTTTTAATGAATAATCAAGGGGAAGTAATTGCTCATCCAGATCAAGAAAAATTCGAAGAATATTTTGTGAGTGGCCGAAATTCCAGTTTTTACTTTCCAGATGAATTTGAAAATAATATCGTTTTAAATGATAGTGGTGATTTCAAATTTAGCATAGATAATACAGAAAAACATGCTTTTTATCACAATATTCCTGAAACCGACAACTGGAAAATAGTTACTGTTTCACCGCAAAACTATTTACAGAGATTAATAAATGATTTAAATAAAAAAATATTTTCAACTGCTATTATTGTAATTCTTTTAGGAAGTTTACTTAGTATTTATTTAGCTAATAATATTTCGAAACCAATAATAAAATTGAAGAATACTTTTGAAAAAGGAGCCACTGGAAATCTAGATATAAGATCAGATATTAATAGTGGAGATGAAATAGGGAAGGCAGCAGATAGTTTTAATAAAATGATGGATGTAATTAAAGATTTAACTTATAATGATTCATTGACGGGTCTTCCGAATATTGATTTTTTTAAGAAAAAAATAGATAGTATATTTCATGGTTTAAATGATAAAAATAAAAGAACCTATATTTGCTCAATGGGCGTAGACAATTTTAAATCTATCAATGATCGTTTTGGACACAATGGTGGAGATGAAATTTTAAAAAGTTTAGCTGATAGATTAGTAAAATCTTTAGATGAAAATATAACAGTGTCTAGAATGAGTGATGAATTTTATTTCTATTTTTTAGCTGATGAAAAAGAAACTAACAATAATAAGGCATATAAAAAATGCAGTGAAATTTTAAAAAAAGTAAATGAAAGTTATTTAATAGAGGATAATATTATTCATCTATCTACTAGTATGGGAATATCTGTTTATCCTGATGATAGTAAGGATGTTTCAAAATTAATTAAAAATGCAAGCATAGCAATGCATGCAGTTAAAAAAATAAGTGATAAAAAAATATATTTCTATTCTAAAAATATCGAAAAAACCATTTCACAACGAAAAACAATAGAAACAGAATTAGCAGCTGCCATAAATGAAGAACAGTTTGTTCTTCATTTCCAACCTTTTATTTCAACTACTGATGAAAAAGTGGTAGGTTTGGAAGCACTTATACGATGGAATCACCCTAAAAAAGGTATGATCTCTCCTGGTGTATTTATACCTATAGCTGAAGAAACAGGATTTATCAAAGAAATTGGAGCTTGGGTTTTAAAAGATGCATGTGCTCAATTGAAAGAAATGCACAAAAATATTAATGATGATTTTTTTGTTTCAGTCAATGTTAGTCCTGAACAATTTTCAGAAAAAAATTTTATTAAACAAATCAAAGAAATATTATTCACAACAGGTTTAGAGCCTGAACATCTTCAGCTTGAAATAACTGAAAGAACAGCAATGGGAAATATCGAATATACTATTAGAGCTTTACAAGAACTACAGGAATTAGGGGTTAAAATTGCAATAGACGATTTTGGAACAGGCTATTCTTCTTTAAGTTATCTAAAAGAATTTGCTATAGATATATTAAAAATAGATAAGTCATTTATTGATAATTTTATAGAAAATAACGATGACAGAGCTATAGTAACCACAATTATTAATATAAGTCATAATCTTGGGCTACAGGTAGTTGCTGAAGGAGTTGAAAATAAAGAGCAGGCTAATGAACTGAAAGAAAGATTAAACTGTGATATTATTCAGGGTTATTATTATAGTAAACCTTTGCCATTAGAAAAAATAATTAAGAATATGGATATCTAGTTAGAACTAAAAGAATGATTAAATATTTAAATAGGTGAAGTTTTGACAAAATCAGCAGCAACCAGTAAAAAACAGAATACATTAGTCTGAAAAAAAGCAAGTATAAATCTAGCAAATGTAGAAAATAATCTAATTGAATCAAATTGATTCAGTTTATAAACGGGGGATCAAATTGAGTATATCTGAAAAAGAACACAGAAAAAGAATGTTATGGTACAAAAAAGGATTTTCAATTTCTGAAATAGCAAAAAAAGTCAACTGCAGTAGTGGCTCTGTATATTATTGGATAAATAAAAAGAAATAAAATAGTTTTATATTAAGCAAGATTTTTTACTAATACAACACAATGATAATTAAGGTGCATTCATTAAAAGTGCTGCTATCCTTTACCTGAAGGCTAGTTCAGTGCTTTTCTCTTTTTTTATCCTCTTATAATACAACTTATTATATTTGCTTTTTGTATTTAATACGCTATAATGTATGTAATAAGCTAAAATTTGAGGGGGCAAAAAAGATGAATAAAGTGGA
>JBNJFD010000140.1:0-5380 GCA_051746525.1 Bacillota bacterium
GATAAAAAGTTAAATTATGATTAAAAAGGACTATCCCAGAGAATTGGGGTAGTTTTTTTATTTAAAAATTTTTTCTAGATAAATATTGTATCTAATGTATTAATTCCCATGAATTTTTTTAGTGCTTAACCTCCAAAATAAAATATGAGGAGGGATATACCAAATGAAAAAAGATAAAGATAAAAGGAATAAGCAGCAAAATAAAAAAGGAACTCCTAAAAAGAAGTTAACCGATCAGGAGTTAGCAGAAGAGTTAACTACTGATGATGTTGAGCAGGCTGAGATGAATCAAATTGATTTTAATTCTTTAGAGTCGCCTCAAGATAATTTATTTGTGCCATCAGAGACTGATGAAGAACAGCATTAGATGGCAGATATTATTAAAGGATTAACAGAGAATTAAAGAAAACTAAATCACTAATCCTTGGCCCTAGGTATTATAACCTAGGGCTTTTAATAGTTGAGCTAAATTAATTATAAATATCTTTTACCTTGAATAAAATAGATTAAATTGTGAAGTAGAGGTGAAAGTATGATAATTACTATTATTAAAAACAGAGTTTGGATTATATTTTTAATTGTTTATCTTAGTGTTTTATATTTTTATTCTTTTGATTTTCAACTTTCTCAACCATCTACAAAGCCATTAGCTGATAAAAGAGTAATAGTTATTGACCCTGGGCATGGTGGAATAGACGGAGGGACAAATATTGCTGACTTATTAGAAAAAGAAATTAGTTTAGAAATAGGATTGAAATTGAAAGAAAAGCTAGAAAGTAGGGCCAATCTTAAAGTAATTATGACTAGAGAAGAAGATACTGCTTTAGATCACTTAAATAATTCGTTTAGAAGTCGCCATATTCGAGATTTAAAAGCACGAATAGATATTATTAACTCTCCTAAGGCAGATTTGTTTATTAGTTTACATGTTGATTATAGACCACAGCAGACACAAGCTCGCGGGCCAATGGTTCTTTATTCGGATAGACATCCCCAGAATAAAGTTTTAGCAACTATTTTCCAGAAACATCTGAATGAATTACAGGCGTCTTTTCCTGTTCACAAACCTAAAAAGAGGTATGACTTATATGTGTTAAAGGCTAAAAAAACACCTGGGGTGATTGTAGAAGTTGGGTTTTTAAGTAATGCAACTGACCAACTTAGATTACAGCAGGAGCAGTATCAAGAGCAGTTGGTGGATGCAATTTATGCTGGAGTTAAAGATTATTTTTCGGGATTTAATTTTATTATTAATTGAATTATTTACCATTAAATGATAAAATAATAATAATTTATATTTAATTTCTATAAAAAAACAATAGATAGCATGGAGGAGTTGAATTTAAGAGCCTATTTTTGCGAATTAATGGTTGAAAAAATATCCAATATAAAAAAAGTTAATTATTTTATTGAAAATAATGTTAATCTATATTAAAATATAATTGCACTAAATGCATATATTTGGATAAGGAGGTGGGACTTTGAAAGAGGAACAGTTTTTAAACCAAGGTGGAGTAGTGGTAGAAGAATTTGAGGTTGAACAATTGCATAAAGTAACAATTAGAAAAAAAATTAATCACCATGACCAACTTAGAATAGTTGCTTTAATTTCTGATAAGCAGAGAGATAAATATATCAAAACAACTACTGTGGGGGACCCAATTACAATAAAGATAAAAGAAACTGGAGCAGTTATTTTTACAGGGTTAATAGAAGAAATTAATTTAAAAACTAGAAAAAATGATTATTTTATAGATGTGAAAGGGATTTCAGCAACGTACAATTTAGATATCAAGGAAAAAGATTATTCTTTTCAAGAAACAGATATCTCCTATAAAAAATTCATTAATCAGGTTGTTGAAAGTTATTCTAAAGTTGATTTTAAAGAGAAAGCTAGCCAGGGAGCAGTAAAGAAAAATTTACTTTTGCAGTATAAAGAAACTGATTGGAAGTTTTTAAAGCGGGTAGCATCTCGATTTAATACAGGCTTAGTAGCAGATAGTTTAAGTAAAGGGATTAGATTTTATTTTGGAGTACCAAAAGGGAATAAAACAGTTGAAATTGAAGATATAGATTTTGATATTAGTAAAAAATTAAAGTCATCTCAAGAGATTAAAGAAAATTATCAAGATGATGTTAAAGATAAAGATTTTGTTAATTATGCTTTAAAGATTAGAGATATAGAAAAAATACAAAATTTAGCTATAGGTACTAAAGTTAAATTTACTAATCAAGAGCTATATGTTAAGTCAATATCTTTACAGGTGCAAGGGGGCAATTTAATAGGTAGTTATAACTTAGTTAAAGAAAAAGGGTTAGCTTTAAAAGAAATTATTAACTCTAATTTAATTGGCTTAAGTATTATGGGCCAAGTCTTAGAAGTGAAACAGGACCAAATTAAGGTGCACTTAGAAATTGATGAAGAACAAGATAAGGCTAAAGCAATTCTGTTTAAATATTGCACTGATTATACCTCAGAAGGAGATACAGGATTTTATACTATGCCTGAAGAGCAAGACCATGTGCTGCTTTATTTGCCAGATGAGCATGAGGAAAATGCAGTGATTAGTACTGCTATTAGGAAAGAGATTAAAGATAGTGATAAGCTAGCAGACCCTAATATTAAGTATTTGCGCACTAAATTTGGCAAAGAAATAGCATTTAAAGAAGAAGAAATAGTTATTACAGGAAAAGATGATGAAGTATTAATTCGAGTTAATGAGAAAAATGGAGTTGAAGTGTTAAGTAAGCATGATGTGCAGGTAAC
Source organism: Bacillota bacterium (assembly GCA_051746525.1). Taxonomy (GTDB): domain Bacteria; phylum Bacillota; class Halanaerobiia; order Halobacteroidales; family Halobacteroidaceae; genus Halanaerobacter. The sequence continues at coordinate 2,768 of JBNJFD010000140.1, forward strand.
TAGTCAAAAGAAGATTAAATTAGATGCTAAAAAAGCAATAGAATTAGGCTGTCAAGGAAGCAGGATTAAATTAGATGGGAAAATTAATATCCAAGGAAGCGAAGTTACAATCAATTGATAAAATTAGTAAAAGATACTAAAAATTAGTTGAAAGTTATAACATAATATGGTAATATAATAAAAAGGTTGAAATTAGGCTTTTAGATTTGCAGAGAACAAAACTTAATTTAAAGGGGGATTTATTTTTTTGTCGTCTAATGTAAAAAAATGTTTTCTAAAACAATTGATGCTATTAATAGTCAAATTTTAAGTATTTAAGCAAGGGGGAGATTAAAATCGAGGTTATTAATCAGACTAATAAGACAATTTTATTTGAAGAAGTGAATCCGGAGAAATTAGATTTGCTTACTTTAGTAGGTGATGTTAAAGGGATTGAAAGTTTAGATGATGACAAGATAAAAGAAATCAATGAGCATTTGGCAGTGGATAGTTTTGATGATTTTTTAAAAAAATTCAGTCCTACTATTTATTCATACTATAATGCAGCTAATCAAAAGGTGATGTATACAGCACAAAAGCCGGAAGGAATTCCAGAAAATAATATTAGTGAAATTAGGTTAGATCAAAATAATGATTTCTTAAAGATGTTATTTACGTTGATTGATACTAAAAAAAGCCAGGGCCAAGAGAATGTAGATTTTAAATTTGAAAATATTCTAGACATGTTATCTCCAAAGAAGGTAATGGAAGATATTAAACAGGTTAGAAAAGAAATTGATTATTTATATGGGAAGTATGATGAATTAGATGAAGAAGATCCGAGTAAATTAGAATTAGGAGATAAGTTAAACCATAAATTTGAAGAAGCAAGCCAAAATTACAATAATGTTCTAGGAATGCTTCCGTTAGCAATTGAAGATATTAAAACGCGTCTTTTATTAGGAGAAGGAGAAGAAGGTTCTGAGGCAGAGGAAGTAGAGATTGGTTTATTAACAATGGGAGAAGCTGGAGAACTTAAAATTTTAGAATCTACAACAGAAGAAAAAGAAGCACTTCCAGTAGAAGCAACTGAAAATAAAGATGCTTTAGTAGAGGTGTTTGAAGAAGACTATAATGAAATAAGTGAGAATCCAACTCCTTATGTGCAAGACCTAGTAGTAAGAACTTTTGCTCCAATCACAGGAATTGGTGAAACAGATATAGATGTGGAGCAGGAAGTAGAAAACTATAATCACTATCTTGATTTTTATAAGCAGTCTAAAGAAGATTTTGTTAAAGTAGCCAAGCCATTAGTAGAGAAGTTATTGGGAGTTAAGATGTTCTTTGAACAGTATGATACAGACAGTAGAGGGATGAAACCTGAATTATTAGTAACTAATGCTAAAGTAGATATGATGGTTAAAGCAAATAATAAACCACGTCTAACTACTTTTTTAAATACAGTTAATGCTAAGAACAATTTTGGTGAAACTATTTGGTTTGGTATTTTACCAGCGATAGAGATGGATAATGAGGGTAAACAAAAGATTAGAAGACAAAGGTTTAAAGGTACAGATAAAAAAGATAAGAAAGTGGCAAATACAATGGAATCTTTAGCAGCTATTTTAGATGTAGCTAAAGATTATAAGATTCAAATCTTTTTTAACTTCCAGGCTAATGATGAAACCACTTTCAATGATTTAGCTACTAAAGGTGTAGACAAGTATATGGAAAAAACAGAAGCTTTAACTAGGAAAGAATATAGTGAATTTGCAGTTCCTTGTTTGCCTAACTTTACAGTGATTCCTAAGAAAAAATCAGGAGTAGAATTAGATAAAAAAATGGTAGCTACTGAAAATGGAGCACAATTATCTCCAGAAGAAGAGGACTTACTTAAGCTATGGTTAGAAGGAGTTTATATTGATGCCTCTTATGTAGCGGCAGGAATAGTTTCTGCCTATCAGTGCCCCGACTTTTTAAAGGATCACTTTAATTTAGTTTCTACTAAATATCCAGGAGTAAGATTTGATATTGAAAGTGGAGATAATGCTCTGAAAGTGCCGACGACTTTGGCCCATGAGATATCTGGTTTTACTAATGCAATTAAAGATCAAATTAACCGCCGCGATTTTGGATTCTTATTCTCTTCAGAAAATGCCTTAATTGATAACAAAGAGGTTGATAGAATAACTGTTTATAAGGCAAGAAGTATGGCATTAACTGAAGATGGTTATGACTCGATTTATAAAACTTTAGTTAGCACTTATATTGAAAGAATCTTAAGATTTAAAACTAGTGACTTTAAACAAGATAAAATCGAAAGATTCTTTAGTAATAATCCGAAAAGTCAAAAGAGTAAGTGGAATAATGAAAAAGATTATGTCAATTCCATTTTACAAAAAGGTGATGACATCAACCATAATATTGACTTAGACAGTAATACTTGCCAATTAGATATTGCATTTAATGGCAATGTTAAAAATCTTGAAGTTAGTATTACAAAGAGTACTAGCGCAGCTACAGCAAGTTAATAACTAAAAAGCTAATAGCTATAAAGTTTTAATAAAACTTTATATAAATAAAATAAAATGAGGAGTTGTTGTTAATGGGTTTTAGGTTAACGATTGAAGGAGA
>JBNJFD010000141.1:0-5378 GCA_051746525.1 Bacillota bacterium
GCGAACCCTAGGGACGTTATAAGACATGCGATATTCAGTTATGGTTTTAATATTGGTAAAAATGCGGTATAATAATAATATAACAGATTATATAATAATGAAGAAGAAGTGAATATGGCAGAAGATATTTTAGATTCTAAAGTAGATTTTGTTTTTAAGAAACTTTTTGGTTCTGAAAAGCATAAAGTTGAAAAGTCCTCTGATGGTAAGATTCAGAGGATGTTTTTTTATTTTTCAATGGGAATAAAGTACTATAAAGATGAAATATAGCATTGTCCGACATGCTGCACGTCTTATAATATGCGTTATCGGAAATTACTTCAAGTTTGCTTTTAAAGTAATTATTAATATTTTCACGGGGCTATCTGTTTTATAATTTTGCTAAGAAAGGAAGTGTAATAGTGAAGATTTACAAAGAACTATTGGAAATAGCTAAAAAAGATCTTGATTCTTCTAAATTGCTTTATGAAAATGAATTTTATCCTCAAGCTATGTTTAATTATCATCAAAGTTTAGAGAAAATTACTAAATCATTTAGTCTTGCTAATAATATTATAACTGAAAATGATTTAAAAGAATATAATCATAAGCCATTTACTATTTTTAGAAACCTGTATAAAAACTTATTTGGGTTTTTCAAAGAACAAATTAAAACAGAAGGAGTATTAGAAAATAATGATTTAAGTAATAATGATATTTCTAAATTTGATTTATTTGTAGATGAGGCTAATGATAATTTAGATGCTGCTCAAAGTAATCAAAGAAAATATTTAAATATAGCGGAAGAAGAATTAGTTGAATCCTTAGATTTAATTAAGAAATTAGAAAATAACTTTATGGGAAAAAATAACGATTATAATAGTGAAGATGATAAACAAAAAATTGATCAATTGATGTTAGTCTATATTTATTTAGGAAAATTATCTATGCTTATATCTTCTTCGCATGCTACGTATTCTAGATATGTTTTTCCTGATGAAGGTCAAACCCCATCAAAAATTTATAATAAAAAGCATTCTATAATAAAAAATTATAATGATATTCATAATATTTTAAAAAAATGTGTCTCCAGTTATGAAGAATTAATTGAAGATGGATATTTACCTTATGATATTTCTGAAGATTTACCTTTTTTTAATGCTAAAATAAAAGATGATTAATATTAATAGAATTAATTTGTTATATATTTTAATGATAAACTATAAATATAAGGGGTGAATTATGTTTGAAGAAATTGATGAGAAAAAAAGAAAGATTAAAGAAAAAAGACCTTTGCCTGATAAAACTGTAGAAAGTATAAGAGAAAAGTTAATGTTAGATTGGACATATAATTCTAATGCTATTGAAGGAAATACATTAACTTTATCTGAAACAAAGGTAGTTTTAGAGGATGGAATAACAATTGGTGGAAAAAAATTAAAAGAGCATCTTGAAGTTGTAAATCATAAAGATGCAATTTTATATATAGAGGATATTGTTTAAGAAAGCCAAGAAGAAATACAATTTTAAAGGGGGATATTATGAACAATATTGGCTACTATCTTATAGTTGGAGCAATAATTGGAGCTATTGTTGGGTATCTTGACCTCGATATGAAATATGGGATTTTACTTGGAATAGTAGTTGGAATTATAGCTGGAATTTTAAAGGGGGGGTTGTTTTAAGTTGAATTCGATAGTAATTTTACTAAGATAATAAGAGAGGCATTGAATAGCAGAATCAAGGAGGCTAATATATGGATTTAGGAATAATTTTTATGATATCTTTCTTAATATCATTAATAATATTGTTTATCATAGAACCTATTCGTATAGATATAATTGCTCTTTCTATTCCCGTAATTTTAGTAGTGACTAATTTTTGGACAAAAGTTAGTCCTGCAGAGGCAATATCAGGATTTTCTAGTTCGGCAACAATAACTATTGCTTCTATGTTTATTATTAGTGCAGGTGTAGAAAAAAGCGGTATTATTCAGGCTTTAGGAGATAAAATATATGAATGGACTGGAGATAGTGATTTTAAACTTTTGTTTTATATAATTTTATTTGCCGGTCTAATTGCAGGGGTGATTAATAACACTCCGGTTGTGGCGTTGTTTATTCCACTAGTAATAGGAATTGCTAAGCGAAAGAATAGTTCACCATCCAAATTTCTAATACCTCTTTCCTTTGCTGCAATGATGGGAGGTTTAACCACTTTAATTGGGACTTCTACTAATATTTTGGCAAGTGATATCTTAGCACGAAGGACTGGAGAAGGTTTTTCTATGTTTGAGTTTACTCACCTGGGATTATTAGTATTATTCATCGGTATTATTTATATGTTGTTTGTAGGTAGAAAAATACTTCCGGAAAGAATAAAAGCTGAAACTGAGGTGACAGAAAAGTTTAATTTGGGGAAATATCTAACTGAAACTATAATTAGAGAAAATTCTCCATTGATAGGACAGACTCTAAAAGAAGCGGAAAACAAAATGGATTTTGATTTAAATATAATTCAATTAAATCGAGGGGGAGAAAAATTTTTAAAACCGCTTAATAATAAGATTATTAAAGAGAAAGATCACCTCATTGTAAGGACGGACCCCCAAAATCTTGTCCAATTAATAAAGACACATCGCATGGAAATAATTTCGGAAACACCTACTAGGAAAAGTATAAATATAAATGAAGAAAGTCAAAATTTGGTGGAGATTGTACTTCCCTTTGGTTCTTTTTTGGAAGGTCAAACTTTGGAAGAAGTAAATTTTTTAGAAAAATATGACTGTGATATTTTAGCTATCCGTCAAGGAGAAGAATTAACACATAAAAAAATGGGAAGTATCACTTTAAAGGCGGGTGATGTACTACTGCTGACGGCAGGAGGGAATACCATTGAACGCTTAAGGAAAGATAGAGGTTTTATTGTTTCCAGTGAGTTTGATAGTAAGGATTATAGACCTTCTAAAGTGATTATATCTTTAGTTATTCTAGCGGTAGTTATTTTGTTAGCTGCCTTAAATATTGTACCGATTGTAATTTCTTCTTTGGGTGGCGTGATAGCAATGGTTATCACAAACACTTTAAAGCCGGTAGAACTATCAGAAGCAATAAACTGGAATGTAATTTTTCTTTTAGGGGGGTTAATTCCTCTAGGAATCGCTATGGATAATACTGGTACAGCTGAATTTATGGCCAGCCAGATACTGAGGTTGGAAGGGATTTTCTCACCACTAATGATTTTAATGGTCTTTTATTTATTGACAGTGGTTTTTGCAAATTTAATTGGTAATAATGCTAGTGTAATATTAATGTTGCCTATAGCTTTGGATGCTGCAGCACAGCTAGGACTGAATCCGATGGCATTTGCTTTAGGAGTTACTTTTGCTGCTAGTTCAGCTTTTTTAACTCCTATGAGTTATCAGACAAATATGATGGTTTATGGTCCTGGAGGTTATAAATTTCAAGACTTTTTCTGGACAGGATTACCTTTGCAGTTAATACTTTTAGTTGTTGTTCCTCTGTTGATTAATTTATTTTGGGGTTTATAATAAAAGATAATTACATCAAATTACCTAAACCATCTGGAGTTAAGTTTGTTTTATAACATATTAATCGTTCATTGACGATTAACGATTAATATGTTATCCTAAATTTAGGAGGGGATAAAAAATGGCTGATTCTAAGAATGAAATCAAAGAAAGAATAATGAAAAATTATTCTCAAGTAGCTAAAGGAGAAAATGAAGGGTGTTGTAGTAGTGGATGTTGTAGTGGTAATTCTGATAATTTAGATATAATTAAAGTTGGAAAGAAACTAGGATATTCTCAAGAAGATTTGGGATCAGATTTTATTGAAGCTAATCAAGGACTTGGTTGTGGTAATCCTAAGGCTATAGCAAATTTGAAGCAAGGGCAGACAGTACTTGATTTAGGTTGTGGGGCTGGTTTTGATGTATTTCTTGCTGCTCAAGAAGTTGGTTCAAAGGGAAAAGTTATTGGGATAGATATGACTCCAGAAATGATTAATAAAGCTAGAAAAAGTGCTAAAAAAAATGATTTTACAAATGTTGATTTTCGATTAGGAGAAATTGAACATCTTCCAGTAGCAGATAATTCAGTTGATGTTATAATTTCTAATTGTGTAATCAATTTGTCGGTTGATAAAGAAGCTGTATTTAATGAAATTTATAGAGTATTAAAACCTGGAGGGATAGTGGCTATTTCAGACATATTAAGAAAAGGTGAATTTCCTGAAAAAGTAAAAAATAATATAGAAAATTATAGTAGTTGTATTGCTGGTGCTTTACCACCTGAAAAGTTAAGAAAAACATTAGAAAAAACTGATTTAGAAGATATTAAAATTATAAAAAAAGATAATAGCAAAGAAATAGTTAAAGATTGGTCATCTGAAATTAGCACGGAGAACTTTATTTTTTCTGCTTATATTACTGCTCAAAAGCCACAGTAAATAATAGAGGGGCGATATAATGACAAAACAAACTAATAACACTTGGCAAGAAAAATTTGCAAAATTATCTAAAGCATTGGGGCATCCTCATCGGATAAAAATAATTCAAATATTAGCCGATTTACCTGCTGATAATCGTTGTATGGTAAGTAGTATTGTTGATAAATTACCAATTTCACAATCTACTGTTTCGCAGCATTTAAAAATACTTAGAGAATCTGGTTGGATAAAAGGAAGGATAGATGGGCCAAGGGTCTGTTATTGCTTAGAAGAGGGAATTTTTGACCGCTATAGGAATCTAATTAGTAATATTGAGAAAGAAAAAAATTAAAAAATTATTTTCTGCCGTGAAAGATTTATTTCACGGTATTTTTTATTTGCGTTTGTTTTTTGTAGTTTATTATGATAGCGTGGGTTATTGTAGTGAGGATAATAAATGAAAATAGTTGAAATATTGTATCATTATATTAGGGGGTATAATATTGAATTTAACAGAAATCAAAGAATTGATTCCTAAATGCTGTACTGTTGCTAAAATAGATATTAATGAATGTTATAAAAATGAAAAAGGAGATTTAAAAGAATTTCTGCCTTCTGTTAAATCAATTATTGTTTTAGGGCATCACATTAGAGATTCTCGTGAATGGATCTGGACTCAAATGAAATCTGAAAGAGATAATTGCACCTGTATAGCTGATTTACATACTAAAAATGTTATGAAAGAAATCAAGAATTATGTTGAATTGGAAGGATATAATTCTAAAATAATTCCTTATCCAGGGCCAAGTGGAATAAGATTTAAAAAGCTTGCTGAAAAAACTAGTTTGGGAGAAATAGGAGATAATTTTTTGTTTTTACATAAAGATTGGGGACCATGGGTTCATTTAAGAGTTTTAGTAACTAATATCAAAATAGATAGTAGCGAAGAAA
>JBNJFD010000142.1:0-5363 GCA_051746525.1 Bacillota bacterium
CTGCCCTGTAACTTTCTTAATCCTGAATCACCAATCTGTAGGTTTAAGAAGGTACAAATCTTGTAATTAAGATATACTGAGTATGTTGTTTTTACAAGCTCCCCCCTAATCTTGTTTTTGATTAGGAGGGAGAAGTTGACGTCTGTCTTATGTATTTATTGAAAATTTACTCTATATTTTAATTTTTCCCCATTAAAAATTAATTTCCTGCAAATTTATGTATTAACCATAATACTAACAAAAGTCACTTTTGCTGATAATAAAACCCCAGCAGTAATAAAAGAAGCAACTTAAAATTTTGACTTATTAAGTCGCCCATTTAATTACTTAATTTAATTTTACTATTTTGCTGAATTTCATAAGTTAGCCATAACCATTACTGTATGCTATAGCTAGCAGTTGATAATTCTTTTAACCATTTAATTTTATTCAAATAAAGTAATTGCCTGTACTTGATTTCGACCAGCGGTTTTAGCCTGATATAATGCTTTATCAACTGTATCAACAAATTCACTCTCTGATGCTTGACTATAATAAGGCTTGACTGCTGCAATTCCTAAACTAACAGTAACATAATCTGAAACATCAGAACACTCATGGGCAATAGCTAATACTTCTACTTCTTTTCTAATTCTTTCAGCAACTTTCTTAGCTCCTTCTAAATCAGTTTCAGGCAGTATAACCATAAATTCTTCACCGCCGTATCTAGAAGGGAAATCTCGTGGTCGCACCGCACTTCCTGTTAATACATTAGCCACTTTTTTAATACAGTCATCTCCTGCTAAATGACCATAATAATCATTATAATCTTTAAATTTGTCTATATCTAACATTACTATAGATAAACTTGTTTTATTTCGTAAAGCAGACCTCCATTCTTCTGCTAATTTTTCATCAAAACGGCGTCGGTTCGGGATACCAGTTAAGCCGTCAAGAAAAGACAGGTTTTCTAATTTTAAATTAACTTCTTTTAACTTCCTATTTTTTTTAGCTAATTCTTTAGTTCTTTCTGCTACAACTTTTTCTAACTCTTGTTTATGCTTTTTTAATTTAGCTTCAGACTGTTCCAATTCTCGATATAAACTTGCATTCCTTAGAGAAATAGCCATTTGAACTGATAGCATTTCTAATATTTTAACTCTTTTTTTAGTAAAAGCTCCTCTGATATAATTATTCTCTAAATAAATCAAACCCTCTAGTTCTCCTTTAGCTACTAAGGCAATTGTTATTATAGAACAAGGTTGGTACTTGGCAATATACTCGTCATCTTTAAATTTTTCTGCTTGAGTAGCATCATTCAAAACTACATTTTCTTTAGTTCGAGAAGCATAATTTATAATACTTTGAGGCACATAATTGCTTTTTGCAACAGCTTCTTCTGTTAATTCTACTTCGCCTTTCTCTACTTGCCTTTTACCCCTAATTATCAATCCTTCTTCATTCATTATAAAGGCTATTTTTTGAGCTCCTGCATTTTCAGCAACTATCTTTATTATTTTTTTAATTAATTCTTCTAATACTATTTTATCTGCAAAAGCTTGATTGGCCTCCAAAATTGCCTTTATATCTAATCTTTTTATTAAATTATAGTCAAGTTCTGCTTTACTGTGCCTATAACCTTTTAATATATTGGGATGTTTCTGCTCTAACTCTTTTACTTTAACCTTCACTCCCCAAGATTTATAACAATCATAGGCTTTTTTTAAATGAAGGTGGGCATAATTATCATTTTTATCAAACCAAAATTCAGCAGCTAGTTCATTAGCCAAAGCTTGGTCATTAACATAATTATTTTTTTTAGCCTCTTTAATTGCTAATTTATAATTCTGTATAGCTTCTATATCTTGGCCGGATATTCGACAGTATTCTGCTTCTAATAAATAGTATTTATTTAAAAAATTAGATTCACAATACTGGGCCCAATTTTTAAATTTATCTTTTATTTCTCGTACATCTTCTAATACTTGCTCTTGTTTAGCTGCTGGGATTTGATTATATCCAGTTAGCTGGACTAATCCACTATAAAAATTTAATAATACTTCTGCTGGATCTCCACTGATAGCTGGAGCATACTTTTTGGCTTGGGCCAAATTCTCCTGCGCCTGCTCTTGCTCATCTAGCAAATAACAAATAATTATCTTATACAGATATACACTACAGACTGAATAATTATCATTAGCTTCAATATTTTCTTCTAAAGTAGTTCGCTGGTCATAAATTGGTCCTAACAGTTGAATCGGCTGCTCATTTTTAGCTCTTAAGTTAAAAACAACTTGCTCCAAAATTTTAATAAAATTCAAAGGAACATATTGTTTAATTCGATTTAAAATTTTTCTATACTCCCCTAACTCCTGCTCTAATTCTGACAGCGGTTCTCCCACCAAAAAATCACGTAAAGCAGCTCTATAAGCAGCTTTACCTGCAGCCTCATAATTCCCTCTTGTTAAAGCAACTTGATAGACATCTTTTAAGGGCTCAATCATCTTTCTCACAGCTTTAGTCCAAAAAAATATGAATTGATAAACAACGTACAACACTGTAGGCTCAATAGTTTTAATGTTTTTATTTTCTATCCTATCTAATAAAGCCAAAGAAATTTCTCCTAATTTATTAGCAAATTTAAACTGTCCCTTCCCACAAGCTGCTGCTCCTAAAAAGCTATAAGCTATTGGAGCAAAAGAAGAGTTGCCTTTGTCTATAGTTAAAGTAGCCATATTGACTATAAATATAGGAAATAACTTAGGAGCAGCTAAATAAGCTGATCCAGAAATAGTTCTAAGAAATCTCAATTTGAATTCAGCAGCCTCTTCCGTTAATTCCGCACGATTAATAATCTCTTTCACTGAATTGTTGTTAACAAATTCTCTTACCTTTTTAAAGTGCTCTGTAAAATCATTTGCAGCAGGATTAGTAGATAAGCTCAACCCTAATAAATCTAAAGCTTCCAATCCTGTCTCAATAGCAGCAAGATGTTTCTTTTCTTTTTCTAGAGCTTTTATTTTTATATCATAGGCTTTCATTTTATCAGTTAAATTACTTACATTACCGAACAAAGTTTCTAATAGAGTACTAGCAGCATTAAAATCTCCTTTTAAATAAGCTGCTTCTGCTGATTTTAAATGCAAATCCAAAGTTAAATCATAATATTTTTGCCACCAATCTTGGGCTAATAGATCTAAACCACTATTGAAATATTTGAAAGCAGTTTCATAAGCTACAGCAGTTACAGCTTTTTCTCCTGCCTGTAAATTAAGCTTTATCACTATTTTTTTCTTTGCTTCACTATCGATAATACTTTGTCCTTGATTTAAATGCTTAACTATCTCAAAAATTTTGTCTTTTTTCTCGGAGGGAGATAATTGTTCTAACATTAAATTTCCTATTTTCCAATGAACTTTTGCTCTATTATTATCTTCAATCATTTGGTAAGCTGCCTGCTGTATTTTATCATGAGCAAAAGAAAATACCTCATCCCCCAAATTTGCCTGTCCTTTAAAATCATGCTCCCCAATAATCAATCGAGCGCTAATTAATTCCCACAACAAATCTATAATATTTCCCACAGGTTTTTGAAGAATAATAGCTAAAGTTTTTAGTTTGAATTTATTTCCTATACAAGAAGCTAATTTTAAGACCTGCTGCTTTTCCGAAGATAAATCATTAAGTTTAGTTAATAACAAATCCACTACATTATCTGTAACATGGAGCTTAGCAATCTTTTCTATTTCCCACTGCCACTTGTTAGCTTGGAAACTATAAGTAATTAAACCTTGTTCCTGCAAAGAATACAAAAACATTTGTAAAAAGAATGGATTTCCTCCCGTTTTATTTAAACATATCTCAGCTAAGGAGTAGACTTCTTCTCGACTAGAATCTAATGTTTCTGCAAGTAGCTGTATAATAGGCTGTAAATTTAAAGGCTCTAAATAAATAATTTCTGAAATTGCATCATTTTTAAACTGTTCTTCTAAACTAAACTTTAAAGGATGTCCTTCACTGATTTTGTTATCTCTATAAGCACCAACAATTAGTAAATTTTCTAATTGATAGTCATATAAAATACCTTTTAATAGTTGCAAAGAAGATAAATCAATCCATTGTAAATCATCTAAAAATATAATTAAGGGCTGTTTATTATTAATAAAAGCTGAGATGAACTCACTCCAAACTAAATTAAATATATTTTTATTATTATTCAGTGGTAATTCTGACAAAGAAGGCTGAGCACCAATAATCAATTCTAATTCAGGAATAAAATCAATTATCAAACCACCTTTATTCCCTACTGCTTTTAATATTCTTTCTTTCCAACGGTCTATTTTTGCTTCACTCTTTGTTAAAATATTTCGAACTAACTTAGTACACGCATCAACAAATGCTGCATAAGGATTATTCCCCTGCAGTTGTTCATATTTCCCGCTAACAAAAGAACATTCAACTTTAGTTCTAAAATCTTGGATTAAAGCTGATTTGCCTATCCCTGCGTCTCCTTCAATCATAACTAATTGGGCCCGCTGTTGATCGAGATTATTATAAATAGCATCTAATTTACTTGCTTCTTTTTTTCTCCCATACAATTTTTCTGGTATTTTTAGTTTATTACTAACATCTGACTGAGCAACAATAAAAGGAGCTATCCGCCCTTCATTAACTTTCATTCCTTGACATTTAATTAAATCATGTTCCACTGCTGCTAAGCTCTGATATCTATCTTCAGGATTTTTATTCATTAATTTTAAAACAATTTCAGCAATTGTTTTAGGCACTTTAGGATTAACTTCTACTGGTGAAGGAGGCTCTTTAGCTAAATGAAAGTATAACAATTCTGTTTCATCTTCAGTTTTAAAAGGTAGTTCACCAGTCAATAATTCATAAAAAACTATCCCTAAAGAATAAAAATCACTTCTATAATTTACAGTTTGATTAATTTTACCAGTTGCTTCAGGAGCAATATAAGCTAAATCAAATAGATTACTATTAATCAAGATAGTTTCATTTTTTAATTGATTTTCCGGAAGAGCAGTTTTTAAGTCAATCAACTTTAATTCATTCTCAACTTGATTGACTAAAATAGCACTAGAATTAAAATTACAGTGAATAATATTATTCTCATGTAGTTTGCTTATCACATCAACTAACTTAATAGCTAAATCCAAAAACTTTTCTACCGTAATCTTTTGCTCTACAATTATATTGTTTAGTAAGTCTCCTTCAATATATTCAAAAACTAATCCCGCTTTCTCTTGATACTCTATTAGATCATAAAATTCTACTATATTTTTAATACCTCGTAATTCTTTTGAAATTTTATATTCTCGTTTTAACACCTCTACACTGCCTGAATCCCAAGTTCTTAAACTCTT
>JBNJFD010000143.1:0-5355 GCA_051746525.1 Bacillota bacterium
ATGAGAAAAGATGTTCTAACTAAAAAAATATTGTTTTAATCAACCTACCCTAGGGTAGGTTTTTAATTTGCCTAGTTATACAAATACAAAAAAATGTCGATATACTTCGAAAAATAGCAGGAAGTGTAACAATTTCATAGAATAATAAAAGTAATAAGTATTTTATTACTCCAAAAGAGGATACAGGCTAATCTTTTTAATCATATAGTTTAACAAGGACAATTAACATGAGATGTATAATTATAAATATAGATGGATTTAAAAATTTTAGTGTAGGTTATCAATATTGATAATTTTAGGTGAGGTGATAAAGATCGAATTTGATATAGAAAAAATAAGATACAAATTAATAATTCCGATTGTTTTAGTTTTATTTTTTGCTTTTTCTTTTTTAACTGTGTATGCAGTCAATTATTTAGTTGAAGTAGAAGAAGAACACAATCGAGAACATTTAGATACTAAAATTACCAAGACGATGTCTATTCTATCAACTATAAGTGCTAATCCTTTATGGTCTTATAATCAAGAAACTTTAGAGAATAATCTAAAACCTTATTTTGAAGATAAGGAGATTGTAAATATAACAGTTACAACTGATGAGGGTGAAGAATATCTAGGTCTTGATCAGAAATTCGAAAAGGGAGAAATTATTAGCAAGACTGAGGATATTATAAAAAACAATCAAGTTATTGGGCAGGTTAAGGTAGGATTTACTCCTTACTATTTGAATCAGAATTTAGAAAAAATAGTTTCAGGGATTAGAAGGCGGGTTATTTTTGTATTAGCTTTAGTAACTATTATAGTTTTGTCAGTAATTATTTTAATTGCAGACAAAATAACTAAACCCATTGTTAAACTTTCTGAAGAGATGGCAAGTTTTGATTTGGGAAATGAAATTGATTTAAAAAGAGAAGATACAGGTATTAAAGAGATAGAAGAGATTAAATCAAATTATACTAGTATGGCTGAAGAGATTAATGCTAGTTATGAACAACTAGAGGCCTACAGCCAAGAAGTAACAGCTATGAATGAAGAGTTATCAGAAGCAGTAAAAGAAACTAAAGACCTTAATAAGCGATTTGATAAGATGATAAATTTAATTTCTAATTTGGCTTTATTAGAAAATAAAACAGAAAAAGAATTTCTCAGTAATTTACTCAATACAGCAATTGAAATTTTGCCTGAAGTAGAATATGGGAGTGTATATATTTATAACCAAGGCGAAGTGGAATTTATAGATGCTGAGGGACATGATTTAGAGGCTTTACAGCAGTTAGAAATACCAGCAGATAGTTTTTATAATAGTGAAGAGAATATTGAAATTATTAATTTCGAACAATTAGAGATATTAAATAAGCAATTTATGCCTCAAGATATTTATAAAGATTTTCATCAAGCTTTAGCACCAATCAGAGAAACTATCAATTTTGATTTAGAGATAAATGGAGTTAAGAAAGCAGGAGTTAGTGTAGATATAGCTGCTGAAAAAGAAAAATCATTTAGTTCAGATTCGGTGATACTTTTTGAATCTTTTCATAATATAGCAACTTCATTCTTTAAATTGGAAGATTACAACAAACTACAAGGGCAATTTACTAAAGAGCTAATAATGTCAATTGTTAGAATATTAGAAGTATATGATGAATATACAAGTGGTCACTCCGAAAATGTAGCAGAAACAGCAGCAAATATTGCTTCAGAAATGGGGCTGCCTCCTAAAAAAATCACCGGTAGTTATTGGGCTGGAATGGTGCATGATATAGGCAAATTATTAGTACCTCTTGATATTTTAAATAAAGAAGGGTCGTTGACTGAAGAAGAGTATGGTATGATTAAAAAACATCCTAAGTGGGGCTATGAAGCGCTTTATAAATCAGAATCTTTGGGACATATAGCAGAACATGTGCTTTATCATCATGAAAAATGGGATGGCAGTGGATATCCTGATCATTTAGCGGGAGCAGAGATTCCTATAGTGTCTCAAATTCTAGCAGTTGCAGATGCCTGGGATGCTATGACTTCAGATCGGTCTTATAGAAGCCCTCTTTCTAAAACTAAGGCATTGCAGGAACTAAAAAATAATAAAGGAACTCAATTTTCACCTCAAGTAGTAGAGTCTTTTTTAAAAATTATAGAATAAAAGAAAGAAGTTCTATAGAAAAGTAGGTGATAAAATATGAGAAAAGTAATAGTGATTTTAATCTTACTGTTACTTGTATTAGGAACAGTATTTAACTCAGCAGAAGCAAAAGAAAAGAAAAGGATTCTAATGTTAGATTCTCAAACTATTGAGCCGTATAAATCTTTGCGGGAAGAAATGTTTGCTGAGTTATCTAAATTAGGATATAAAAAGGAAAATAATTTGCTGATTGATTATGAAGTTCTTGGAAATTTTAAAGGACGAGGTTATAATATTTTAAAATTCAAAAAATTAGCTAATTACGATGTGATTGTTTTAAATGGAACTGTAGCGGGAATGGCTGCTGTTCAATTTATGAAAGAAGAACAGGTAGATTCTAAAAAGCCCAAATTTGTTTTTGCTAGTGTAACTGACCCTGTAGGAGTGGGTATGGTTGAAAAATTAGGTGTACCCTCAACTACCAATTTTACAGGAGTAGCTTTCCCTGTTCCGGTAGCAGAACGATTAGGTTTGATTCAGCAGGTGTTTGGAGAAAATTTAAAAATTGGATTTATTTATGCTGATATGCCCCAATCAAGGTCTTACAATTCTTGGTTAAGAGCCGAGTTAAAGAAAGAAGAATTTGCAGGATTAGATTTTATATTTAGAGAAGTTGATTTTATAAGATCTAATAATGGGACAAAACGAATGGTAGAAATAGCTAAAAAACATGTTAAAGAGTTAGATGATAAAGTAGATATATTTGTAAGCGCTAGTGACCAGATTGGTTCTTCAGCTCAATTTTCTCAAATGGTATATCAAACAGCATCTAAACCATTAGTAGGTATTTCTAGGGAAGAGGGTGTCACCTTATCTTTGGCTACTGATCAAAAAAAGAATGGAAAAAAAGTAGCGCAAATGATCGTACGAATATTAGAAGGAGCAGAAATAAAAGAGATTATTCCTCAAAAGAGTGAAAGTACAGTTTATTTTGACTGGAAAAAAATTAAGGAATTCGGGATACAAGTTCCAGACAAGTTAAAAAAGGAATAACAAGCAAAGCAATTGACAACCCCAGTCTATTTAAATAGACTGGGGTTGTGTTAATAATCCCTATACATATTATTTTCAATCTATGGTAAACTAATATCAATAACTTTGTGTTGGTTAGAGTTACTTGGGGGTCCAGAAATGAATATTGTTACTGACTACTTCCCCATCTTCATTAGTAGAATCTCCATAAACATAGTCCCAGCCAACAATACTTGTAATATAAAAGGCATCTTTGAATTTTATAGATTCAAGTTGTTTGTCGAAAGGGTTTTTCATTTTTATTTCTGCTACTCCAGGATAGCCATTGATAGAAACTTTTTTATTTAGCATTTTCTCATAGTTTCTAATAAGTTTCCCTGTTTGAGCATTAAATAAAGCTAGATTATTAACTGTGGCAGCTCGCCAAGGATACATTCTGCTACCCAGTTTTTCTTGAATAACTCCTGTTATTGTTGTTATTTCTTTATTAGTTTCAAAAGGGTAGTTAGAATCAGATTTACAGTTGATAAATTTAGTACCCATGAAAGTTAATTCTTTACCTTCTGCGGGTCCTTCTTTAACTAATAAGTCATTTTTAAAAGAAGAAAGTTCTCCACTTATTTTCCAATCATAGAGATGAAATTTCTTCTCTTTAGAAGAACTTGGGATATCAAAAAGTTGGGATATTTCAGAACTAACATTTTTAAGTTCTGCTGCATCAATTTTATAATCAGCAGAATTAGATTTTAAGCTACTTTTACTAAGCCCATTAAATTGATTTAATTTTTGTGATGAAAAAATAGCTAATTTAACCTTGGTTTGTCCAGTTTCAGCTCTAGTAATTTTTAAGGGGTAATATACATGATCGGATTTGAATTTATATTGAATTCCAGTATTAGTTCCAGTAGTTCTTCCCAATTCAACTACATCAAAAACAAACCAATTAAAACCATCATTTAAATATTCTTCGATTACTTCTTTTAATGGAGCAGGAATTTCAATTTCAGAAGCACCATTATTTTTTAGATACGTTTCTACCCAATTAACGAAGCCGTCGGCTTCTTTAACTTGAGTTACAGAAATATCATGAGCACCGATTTTTTTATGTTGAGTTACCTCTCCAGCGGAGCGAGCACCTCGAGAAGATCTATTATCTCTTAGTATTTCTAAATCTTTCAATCCTTCTCTTAGTCTTAAATTCATCAGCAAAGAATTAACATTGTGGAAGATATCTTTTTCTGCTTTTTTAACTTCTGGTTCTGCGGGAAGAGGTATAACTTCTAGAACTTTTGTTTTTTGAGAAGCATGAAGGTCAGTAGAAAGGACTAAAATCTCTTCACTACCATTCCATCCGATAACTGCATTTTGACCAGGCTCAAAAATTCTTACGTGAGGGTTAAAGGGAATAGAGCCTCTATCTGCTAATGTTATTTGACTAGCAACCATTAAAATTAATAAAAGAAATACAGCTGTCTTTTTCATAATAATTCCACCCTTCTTAAAGATATATATATTATATCATGTTTTCATAATTTTTGCAGTTTTATATAATATATATTAGGCTACTATTTAATCCACCTTTCTTAGAATTAATTTAAAAAATCATTAATTAAAGACAGCCGTCTCGAAATTTTATTGACTGGATAATTAATATTATTTTCTTTAATCAGTTTAATTAGATTAGGAACTAATGTAGGGTCAAATTGAGAACCCGATTTATCCTGCAGTTCAACTATTATTTCTTTTTGCTCCATGGCTTTTTTATAAACTCTTCCATGAGCCATGGCATCATAAGAAATGGCAAGATGTATAATCCGTGAGGGTAAAGGAATATCATATTTTTCTAATCCCAATGGATATCCTGAACCGTCCCAATTTTCATGATGATGCAATAAACTAGTAGCTATAAAAGATAAATCCTGACTAGAAGATATTATTTGATGCCCTTTTTCTGGATGTTTATTAATGAGTTTTCTTTCTTTTGCTGTTAAACTCCCTGGTTTATTTAAAATATCTTTAGAGATAGTTATTTTACCAATATCATGAACTACTGCTAATAATGAAAGTTTATTTAATTCAATTGCACTAAGCCCTATTTCAGCTCCTAATGCTAGACTGATTTTTTCTACATTTTTAATATGGCGCTTTGATTCATCTGTTTGATTTTTAAGAGTAAAAAGTAGACTTTTCAGTATGTTTCTTTT
>JBNJFD010000144.1:0-2695 GCA_051746525.1 Bacillota bacterium
TGCTGCAGTGCTTAATTTAAAAAGGATTAAAAAAGTGGCGATTAATCTGGTTACTTGTTCAATAACTCTTGAAATTGCAATAGGTGTCATAATCCTAAGTCCTTGAAAAAAACCGCGCATAATAGATGCTAAACCAGTAAAAAATAATGCTGGGCTAATAGCTAATAAAATATAATAAGTTCGTTTATCTTCTAAAAAAATATTGGCAAGCAAATTTGCTTCTTTAACAAAGAAGAAAGTAACGACTAAACTACTGATAAACACAGTAATTATTGCTAATTCAAATACTTGAAGTGCTCTATTATATTGATCTTGTGCTGCATTTCTAGAAACAAATTTTGCTACTGCAATCGGCAAACCTAAAGTGATAATTATTGAACAAGTAACGAAAAGAGGAAAGACCATTTGAAATAATCCCAATCCTTCATCTCCAATGACTCTAACTAAATACATCCGCAGACCAAACCCAAAAATTTTGTTAATAACTCCGGCAAACATTAAAATCATTGTTCCTTTAATTAGCGATTGGCTTTTTATATTAATCAACTCCTTAAAAACCAAAACAACAAATTCTCTTTATTAATATATAGTTTAAGTTCTAATAAATTATAATTATTTTTTAAAAGGATTAGCTTTTAATTTGTTGAATAAATTAAGTACTAGGCAAAAAAGATAGGGCAGGTCAAAAAAATATTAAAGCCGGAGTATATACTCCGGCTTTAATTACTAATCATTTACTGCTTAGATTTACTTTTGTTAGGGCGGAAAGAAACACATTGGGTTTGATGAGAACTTGCTGAAGAAGCGGGTTGGTCAAAACTCCCAATTTCCATATCTTCACCACAATCTATCGAACTAACTTGAATTTGATCTGCAACACAAATATTACCTTGACTCCAATAAGTGCAATTTTTAACATTACACTGTACTTCTAATTGATGATCTGTAACCAAATTTTCCACCTCCTGAATGAATTCAGGTATATTTTTTGTACTATTCTCTTTAATTATACATTTATCTTCTAAAAGTCAGGTAATTGATTAACTGCATCTTTGCGTTGTTTTTTATCAGTATGAGTATAAATTTGGGTAGTTGAAATATTGCTGTGTCCCAAAAGTTCTTGAATGATTCTTAAATCTTTTGTTTTCTTATAAACCATTGTAGCAAAAGAATGGCGTAGTTTATGCGGTGTTATTCGGTCTGGATCTTTAATTCCTGCTTTTTTAGCATATTTTTTAACCATAATTTGAATAGTTCGCTGAGAAATTCTATTACCTCGATTAGAAAGAAATAAGGCTTGTGCTGCATCTTGGTCATTAGGTTCTATTTGCCTGCGCTGCGGCAAATAGTTTTCAACAGCTATCATTGCTTCAGGATGCAGGGGCACATATCTTTCTTTTTTACCTTTACCATAAAATTTAATTGAGTTATCTTCATAATTAATATCGGCCAAATTCAAATTAACTAATTCTGATATTCTTAAACCACAGTAAAGAAATATTTTATTAATAGCTAAGTCACGACTTTGATTTTTAGATTCATAATTGTTAATTGCCTGCAGGAAAGCATTTATTTCTTTTTCAGTTAAATAAACTGGTTCTGATTTTGTTCCAGTTTTAGTAGCTTCAATTAAAGTAGAAGGGTCATCTTCGATAATATCCTTTTTTGTTAAAAATTTAAAAAAGGAGCGCAGGCTATATAATTTTCTATTTCTAGTAGTAGGAGAGTTATCTTGAATTAAAACTAAATCATTTAAAAAACTACTAACTTGAAATTGACCAATTTGGTCTACAGTTGTTGATTCAATTTCTAAATCAAATTCATCTTCTAAGTAAGTAGCAAATAAATTTAAATCATATTTATATTCTTGAGCTGTTAGTTCAGAATAACCTCGTTCAGCGATTAAATATTTCGCAAAGCTCTTTACAGCAGTTTTATAATTTAATTGTTCCAATTTGAGTTCCTCCTTATTAACAAACATAAGTCTTACACTAAAATTATATTAAGAACAGTATATAATTGCAAATCCTTTATTTGTTTTTTACTATTATTTACAGTTTGAATACTAAACTCTATATTATTTCGCAAAAGATATATTTTGCGAAATAAAGCAAGAAAAAATAAAAAAGCAGTAAAAGTGGTCGATTTCTCACTATAAACTGCTTGTTTTTTAAATCAATCAATACTATTCATTCTAAGCCGGCTTTAAAAAATAATCAATATCACTGATAAATCTCTACTGCCGTCCTTATAAAAGCCAAAATCAAGATTACAGTAATTGTAAAACACGACGCCCATACTGTCCGAGGAATATCAATGCTGTACATTTATACACTAGCGAAGCAATATGAGCGTCTGTATTTTAAAAGCAGATTTATCCAGATATTAGTTAATTGCTGGAATTGTTTTACTTCTGCCTTTTTAAATCTTCTTTATTTAACTCCCCGGTAAAAATGGCCTGTTGTATACTCATTAATTGTGGATCCAACATTTTCTTCAGGAGACTTTAATTTTTGTTGGTATTCTTTAATAATTTTCATCATTTCTACTTTACTTTCTATTGTGAAATTTAATCGAATATATTCTGCACCTGCTTTTATTATTTCATCTAAATAATTTAATAAATGTAGTGGTTGACTATTATAAATAGTAGCTCGGCAATTTTCAGCATCAGTTTCAATTGCTTCAACCATTC
>JBNJFD010000144.1:2795-5255 GCA_051746525.1 Bacillota bacterium
TTATTATTTCATCTAAATAATTTAATAAATGTAGTGGTTGACTATTATAAATAGTAGCTCGGCAATTTTCAGCATCAGTTTCAATTGCTTCAACCATTCCTTTACGGTCTAGCAACCCATAATTACGCTCTTCGCATTCTAGGTTGCAGTTTTTTGAAAAATCAAATTCTCTTTCTACTGCCCCAATTGGACAATATTCGCTAATCATCATTGCTAAATAACCATACACTATAATTTCCTGCTTAGGTTGTTCTGTGATAGTTAATTGTTTTAATTCCTTTAAAGTTAATTCAGGAGATAAAGCAGCAGTTTCAAATCCTAACTGTTGCAGCATTTCTAAGCTGTGTAAATTAAGAGTATGCAGTGGGAAATCTGCTGCTAAAGATTTATCCGTCGCTGTAACTAATTTTAGTGCTCCTAGCTGAGGAATTAGAAAACCATCAATATCAAGTTTTGTTAACTTATTAACTATCTCTTTTAAATCTTCAATTTCCTGCTGCTTAGCTATTCGCGGTAAAGCAATAAATAATTCTGTATCTTGCTTAACTTTTAATAACTCTTTAAGTTCCTCTAAATCTAAATTTTTAATTGGACAATATATTCTTTGCACTCCAGTTTTAAGTAGAGATTCTAAATAGTCACTGTTTTTAATACTAATTGTTAGTTGCGGTACTGCTGATTGGTTACTTTTACTTTTTTTAATTTTTAATTCAGCAGCAGAAAAATTATCAGTCCTTTCACTAGGTTCAAACCCTTCTTTTCTAGCTTGATTTAATTTTTGAACAGCAGTTCTCCGCAGTTGATTTAATTTAGAAATTGGAATAAATAAATTATCATCAACAGTACAATCTAGTTTTTTTAGACTATAAGGAGTAGACCCTAACTTGCTAAGCTGCTCTTTTAAATTTTCTCTGCTTAAAGGTTGTTTTTTTGCAGATTCGGGTTTAAATTCTAATTCTGCTGTAACGAAATATCCATCTTGGTCCCATAAATCCAGCTTCAACTTTTCCCCTATTTGAGCAATTACAGCTCCAAAAACATCAATTTGCTTATAAGTATCAGGATTTTGATAACTTTCTGCTAAGGAAGATAATAAATTGTAGTCTGAAGTTCTATACACTGGGCTACCCTCTTGTACAGGCTTATTTACTTTAACCACAACAAACTCTTTTCTTAGTCTGTCTTCTTCTGATAAAGTTAAAGGAATATTATTGCCCTCTGTAATCCAAATTTCTAAACCATCACCTTGATTTACCGTTTTTTCTAATTCAATCTTACATTTTTTAGTTTGAAAATCATAATTAACAACTTCTCCTATTTTAACTCCCCAATTTTTGGGGCGTTGATAACTAATTAGATCTAAATTTTCTTGACCTTGATAGTAACTAGGTACAAAACCATCTCTATTAAACAATTGGGCCAATTGCTGGTGGTCTTGTTCTTGAACCTCATAATTATCGCGGTCATGAAAATATTGATCAATATACTTTTTATAAGTTTTAGTGACTAAAGCAGTATATTCCGGTCTTTTTAGCCGCCCTTCTATTTTAAAAGAGGCGATACCCGCTTCAATTAATTGTGGGATTAAATCTAAAGTATTAATATCTTTAGGACTTAATAAATGTTGTTCACTAAACTCTTCAGAAATTATTTCTTGACTATCTCTATCTATTAGAGTGTAAGGCATGCGGCACGGCTGGGCGCAGCGCCCTCGATTACCACTTCGTCCTCCAATTAAACTGCTCATTAAACACTGCCCAGAATAAGAAATACATAAAGCGCCATGAACAAAAGTTTCTACTTCTAAAGTAGTGTTGTCATTAATCTCTTTTATCTCGGTTAAACTAAGTTCCCGGGCCAAGATCACGCGGGAGAAACCTAAATCCTCTAACATTTTAGCTCCTGCTAAATTATGAATATTTAATTGAGTACTGCCGTGGAGCTCAATATCAGGGAAAAATTCAGAGATCAACTTAGCAATCCCTAAATCCTGCACAATGACTGCATCTGCTCCCTGCTTATAAATTTTTTTCACAAATCCTAAAACTTGATTTAACTCTTGTTCTTTATATACTATATTCATCGTAATATAGACTTTAACTCCCCGGATATGAGCATAATCAATTACCTCTTTTAATTCAGAAACTGAGAAATTATCAGCTCTATTCCGGGCATTAAACTCTTTTCCCCCTACATAAATAGCATCACAACCATTTTGAACAGCTGCATATAAGCTATTCCAATTACCTACTGGTGCTAAAAGTTCCGGTTTATTTAGATGATCCATATTTAACTTCCTTTCTTAGTATAAAAACCAATTATTTTTCAGACTTAAATTTAATTGTATCTTATTTAACCCTAGAATGCAATTACTAGCTCTTCTAATTGAAATAATAACTCTACTTTCTTTAAAGTAGTATTAAAATATAATATAATGTAAATAGTTCTTTATAAATAATG
>JBNJFD010000145.1:0-5152 GCA_051746525.1 Bacillota bacterium
ATTGCAGAAGAAGTGGATCTAACACCTGGCGATAAGCTAGTTAGAATTAATGGACAGATTTTAAAAGACTTTATTGATTATAAATTTTTAATTACTGATACTTATTTAGAATTAGAGATAGTAAAAGATAATGGTGAATACTGGATTATAGAGGTAGAAAAGAATTTTGATGAGAGTTTAGGAATTGAATTTTCTGATATTATTTTTGATGGTTTAAAAACTTGTCATAATAATTGTATTTTTTGTTTTGTTGATCAGATGCCTGAAGGTTGTAGAAAAACTTTAAGTTTAAAAGATGATGATTATCGATTTTCTTTTTTAAAAGGTAGTTACACGACTTTAACTAATTTGTCTGAAGAAGAATTTAAGCGGATTAAAAGAATGCATTTAAGTCCTTTGAACATTTCAGTGCACAGTACTAATTCTAAAGTGCGAGAACAAATGTTGAACAATAAAAATGCCGGCAGGATTTTAGAACAGATTGAAGAATTATGTGCAGTAGGGATTGAAATGAATACTCAAATTGTTTTATGTCCTGAAATAAATGATGGGCAGTATTTAGCACAAACAATTGAAGATTTAGCACAGTTTATTCCTCAGATTAAATCATTGGCTGTTGTACCAGTAGGTTTAACTAAATATAGAGATGGCTTAACTAATTTAAGATCTTTTACTAAACAGGAAGCTCTAGAAGTTATTGAGATGGTAGAAAAGTATCAAAATGAATTTAGGTCAGAAAACGAATCTGGCTTTGTTTATCTAGCAGATGAATTTTATTTATTAGCAGAACAAGAAATTCCGAGCAGAGAATATTATGATAATTTTCCACAATTAGAAAATGGTGTGGGAATGGTTAGATTATTGAGAGACGAATTTGCAGAATTAAAAAGTAATTTGCCAAAAGAAATAGCTAATAAAACTAAAATTTCTTTGGTCACAGGAAAGTTAGGAGCAGAAGCATTAAAACCAGTAGTTACAGAATTAAATGAAATAGATAATTTGAATTTAGAAGTATGTGTAATTAAAAATAAATTTTTTGGCTCTGAAGTTACAGTAACTGGTTTATTAACCAGTACTGATATTCTAGGACAATTAAAAGATGACCATGTTGATTTAGGTGATTTGATTTTAATACCAGAAGTATTATTAAATGATGATGATTTGTTTTTAGATGATTTAAGTTGGAGAGAATTTGAAAAGAAGTTTGACCAAAAAGTTGTTAAAGTAAAAACTAAAGCACAAGATTTAATAGAAAAAGCTTTGGAAAATCAGGAGGTAGTATGAAATGGAAAAACCCGTAGTTGCAATTGTAGGTCGTCCCAATGTGGGAAAATCAACGTTATTTAACCGAATTATAGGAGAAAGAAGGTCGATTGTAGAAGACACACCTAATTTAACTAGAGATAGATTATATGAAGAAACGCAGTGGTTAGGGCGTCCTTTTTTAGTAGTTGATACAGGAGGGATTAAATTTGACGAGGATACAAAGTTAAAGGATGAAATGCATTATCAAACCAAGATTGCTATTGATGAAGCAGATGTAATATTATTTGTAGTAGATGTTAGAGATGGGTTAACTAATGATGATCGCGAAATAGCAAATTATTTGCGGCAGTCGGACAAACCAATAATTTTAACTGCTAATAAAGCAGAAAATACCGAACAAGCTGAAATGGACAAATATGAATTTTATGAATTAGGCTATGATGATGTACAATTAGTTTCTGCTCAGCATGGTTTAAGAACAGGAGATTTACTTGATAAAGTAATCAGCTATTTCCCAAATTTGGAAGCTGATCCTTATGAAGAGAATAGAACTAAGTTTTCAGTAATTGGCAGACCTAATGTGGGAAAGTCTTCATTAGTAAATAGAATTTTAGGAGAAGATAGAGTTGTAGTTAGCGATATTTCTGGAACTACTAGGGATGCAATAGATACGCCTTTTAAACATGATGATAAAAAATATGTGATTATTGATACTGCTGGAATTAGAAAAAAAGGTAAGGTAATCCCTGGTGTAGAAAAATATAGTGTAATAAGGGCTCTTAAAGCAGTTGATCGTTCTGATGTATCTTTAGTAGTGATTGATGCTGATGAAGGTTTGACGCATCAAGATAAGAAAGTAGCAGGATACGCTCATGAAGAAGGCAAAGGTGTAGTTGTAGTTTTCAATAAATGGGATTTAGTAGAAAAAGATAATAAAACAATGGATCGTTATCTAGAAGGTTTAAGACAAGAATTAGGATTTTTAAGTTATGCACCTGTAACATTTGTTTCTGCTTTAACAGGGAAGCGGGTATTAGAAATATTAAATATTGTTGACTATGTAGCTGACCAATGTGCTAAAAGAGTAGAAACTAAAGTTTTAAATAATGTAATTGAAGAAGCAGTAGCAATGAATCAACCTCCAGCTAATAAACAAGGGAAGAGATTGAAAATTTACTATGCTACGCAGCCAAGTGTTAAACCACCTTTGTTTATTTTCTTTGTTAATGATAGAGACCTAATTCATTTTTCTTATAAAAGGTACCTAGAAAATGAAATTCGTGATGCGTTTGGTTTTGAAGGAACACCAATCCGATTGAAGTTTAAAAATAGATAAAATAAGGGGTGATTAAAATTAATCTTTTCTTAGTTATGTTAACTGCGTATTTATTAGGTTCAATTCCTTTTGGGTTAATAGTAGGTAAAATAGTTACTGGAGAAGATATTAGAGATCAAGGTAGTGGTAATACTGGAGCTACTAATGCATATCGCTTAATGGGGTTTAAGTTCGGTTTGTTAGTAGCACTTTTAGATATTGGGAAAGGTGTTGTAGCAGTAAAAATAGCACAAATGGTGTTAGGTAATTCTTCAGAATTAATGATTTTATTGGCAGGAGTCATGGCTATTGTAGGGCATAACTTATCTATTTTTCTAAAATTTGATGGGGGTCGTGGTGTTGCTACTTCTGTAGGAGTGTTAGGAAGCCTTGCTGTTGTAGAAGTTTTAATTGTTGGCGGCATTTGGTTTACTATTGTTTTAGTGACTCGTTATGTATCTTTGGGCTCTATAATAGGAGCAGTATTATTGCCGCTTTTGATGTTTGTATTTAATAAGCCTCTAATTATAATTGGATTTGGGGTATTAATTTCGGTTTTTGTTATTTATAGTCATAAGCCTAATATTAAAAGATTATTAAATGGTAATGAAAATAAAATAAAATGGCCTAATAATTAATTTAAAAATATTCTATTAAGCTTTCTATTTAATTAATCAAATAGAAAGCTTTTTTGTTTTTTGAATTAAAATCATCTTGTGAGGTTAAAATACTATAAACTAAGTATTGAAAAAATAAATTTAATTGAAAAAGCTGTAAAGGAGCAATAATTATGAAGAAAAAAGTTGCTGTTATTGGTGGAGGAAGTTGGGGGACAGCTCTAGCTTTAATATTACATAAAAATAATTATCAAGTACAAATTTATGATGTATCACCTCACAAAGTTAAAGAGATTAATGAAAAAAACATGAACTCTTACTTGCCTGATGTAAAATTGCCCCAAGAGTTAAAAGCTACTACAGACCTTTTAAGCGCAGTAGAAGGAGCGAAGACAATTGTAGTAGTAGTGCCCTCTCATGCAGTTCGCAAAGCTGCTCAAGGACTATTAGAGGCACTGCAGGGTGAAGTTATGATTATTAGTGCTGCTAAGGGACTAGAAGAAAATACACATTTGAGGATGTCTGAAGTATTAACTCAAGAATTGCCGACAAGATTTAAAAATAAAATTACTGTTTTAAGTGGGCCAAGCCATGCTGAAGAAGTGATTAAGAATCATCCTACAGCTATTGTAGCAGCTAATGAAAACAAAGAGATTGCTCAACAAGTTCAGAATATGTTTATGACTGATGAATTTAGAGTATATACAAATCCAGATTTAATTGGTGTAGAATTAGGAGCAGCAGTAAAAAATATAATTGCTATTAGTGCTGGAATTTCAGCTGGACTCAATTATGGAGATAATGCTTTAGCTGGTCTAGTAACACGAGGAATTACAGAAATTAAGAGGTTAGGAGTTGCTTTAGGAGCTAAGCCTTTAACTTTTGCTGGATTAACTGGATTAGGTGATTTAGTTGTAACCTGTGCTAGTGAGCATAGTAGAAATAGACGTTTAGGTTATAAATTGGGTGTAGGAAAAAGTTTAGACGAAGCATTAGCTGAAATGCAGATGGTAGTAGAAGGAGTTAAAACTGCTAAAGCGGTGTATCAATTGGCCCAAGACTTAGATATAGAGATGCCTATTTCTACTCAAGTGTATAATATATTATTTGAAAATAAAAGCCCCCGCAGAGCTGTTAATGAGTTAATGATGCGGGGAAAGAAGCATGAGATTGAAGCTGTAGCAAAACAAGAATCATGGTAATCTAAAATTCTGAGCCTGAATAGGCTCTTTTTTTTATTTATTAGAACAAGGAAAGAATATTATTTTTAAGATATAAGTTTAATGTGGAGAACTCATTGCTTTTTTTAAAGTAATAATTTTAGATAGGTGCCATATATATATAATGATACTTGTTAGATATACTATTAGGTTTAACGGGTAGTAAAAAGGAGGATAAAAAGAATGGGAAAATTTAATATTTATCAGGACATTGCAAATAGAACCAATGGTGATATTTATATTGGTGTTGTAGGACCAGTTAGAACAGGTAAGTCGACATTTATTAAAAAGTTTATGGATTCGCTTGTTTTACCGAATATGGATGACCAATATGATAAAGAGCGGGCTCAAGATGAATTGCCGCAGAGTGGAGAAGGAAAAACAATTATGACAACCGAGCCTAAGTTTGTACCTAATCAAGCCACTAAAGTTAGTTTAGAAGAGAAAGTAAATTTCAATGTTAGATTAGTAGACTGTGTAGGCTATAAAGTTGATGGGGCGTTAGGCTATGAAGAAGAATCTGGGCCAAGGTTAGTGACGACACCTTGGTTTGATGAAGCGATTTCTTTTCAAAAAGCTGCTGAAGTAGGTACGCAAAAAGTAGTTAATGACCATTCCACAATTGCTTTAGTAGTTACTACAGATGGTTCGATAACTGATTTAGAGCGGGATAGTTATATTCGAGCAGAAGAAAGGGTTATAGGAGAATTGAAGAATATTGGCAAACCATTTAT
>JBNJFD010000146.1:0-5104 GCA_051746525.1 Bacillota bacterium
AACAAGTAACAAGTAACAAGTAACAAGTAACAAGTAACAAGTAACAAGTGACAAGTGACGGGGAGTGAAGAGTGAAAGCACTGGAGTTACCGGTGCTTTTTATTTTTTTGGTTTTGGAATTAAGATGACCAAGGATGTACTAACTAGTTATATAATTTATCGGCAACTAGATAAAATTACCCGAGGAGTGTCAATGTTTTTAATTTGGATATTAGTCAGATTTATTATATAATTATGTATACTGTAAAAAAATAAAACCTGCTAGGAGGTGAAATTAAAATGTCAAAATCAAATAAATATCGGACTAATAAAATAAAACAAGAACATACTATTATTGATGACGTTTTGCCTTTATTAGAAGAGGTAGCAAAATTATCTGTAATTAAAAGTGTAATTCCTGGTCGAATAAATCAAAGAGGCGGCAGTGGTATGCCTGCTCATTTGAAATTAAAATATGATACTCCTAGTGGGATTAAAATTTTAGCAAAAAATAGTTCTTCAATTCAGGAAGTTTTTGTAGTAACAGATAACTCAGATAAAGCTATTAAATTAATGAAAAAAAATGAGTTGGTTAAATGAAATTTATTTTAAATTAAGAGGAAAATGACTTTTAATTGAGAATAAGTAATATATAAAGATTAAATTTAGATTTGTTATAATTTTAAGTGCTAGGGGGGGAATTATGAAAAACAAAATAGCAATTATTTTAATAGTGTTAATGATGGTCTCTTTTATTAGTTCTAATATAGCAACTGCTAATAATACAGATTTCCAAAACTATAGTTTGGCAGTTAAATATTTAAAGCAACAGGATTTAGATCGGGCAAAACAATATCTTGACCAGATTGTTTTAGATAGTTTGCCTTATTCAGAGTATTTAGCTAAAGCAATTTATCTAAAAACTATTTTAGTAACAGCAGAGATAAAAAGTGATTTAATGGTAAAGGACTATATTTTAGAAGGAACAGAAAAGATTGCTTTAGAAGAAGAAAACAAACGGGATGAATTTAAAACCAAAGCTGATAGTTATGAACTAGAAGCAAAACGAAAAGTAGATACGCTGTTAGGTTTAGCTAATTATTTATTGGCTAATTTACCTCCAGTAGAGATAGAAACCAATAAAATTTCTAATGTAGGGCAGCCAAATGCAGATGTAGTAGATCAAATAAAATCAGGCAGTTTACCTGCGGAGGAAAAAATGAATAGTTTAGAAAGAGATTTGACATTGAAAAACATTAACAAATATTTAGAATATACTTTAGGAGTTAAAGAGTTTAATAATTTGTTCGTTATTAAAGCTGAGCAAGGTGATACTTTATCAGAAATAGCAGCTAATTATGGGCTGCCAGTATCATTGCTAATTCAAGTAAATGATCATATTGAAAATCCTAATTTAATTTTACCTGGGGAAAAAGTATATGTACCTCGTGTTAATAGTTCTCATATTAATTATCCATCTTATTTCTATTATTTGTCTGTGGCATCTTATGAGGCAAATAAAGAACGGCAGCAAGAAATTAATAAATTAGTAGCTAGTGCTTATCAACTAACAGATCAAAAAAATAATGCTAATATTGATTATCAAGAAAAATCAAAAGAATTAGCCGAGAGTATGCAGAATACTCAATATAAGAACCGCCTTCAAGAACAAACAGAAAAAATCGAAAATCAGAATCGCCAATTGGAGCAGCTTAAAGAAAAATATGATAAGTTGATGGAACAGTTAAATAAGCTAAAAAAAGAACAGGAAGAAGAAGAAGAAAATCAGGAATCTAATGATCCACTTGACCTAGATGATAATTCTAATTCTGACTATAATACTGATGAGGACTCATTAACCTACTAAAATTATAATTGAACTTTGAAAACCCCAATTTTTTTGTTATCATAATTTATATAACAAAATTATTTAAATTTGTTAGGTTGAGGAGTGAAATGATGGAAAAATATATAGGAATTTTATCAATAATTTACATTCTTATTGCTATTGGCAAACTTAAAGACAATAAAAAAAGTTTCCAGCAGCATTTAGAAGAGTTTAAAGCAATAAAATCGAGAATGGAATTGATTGCTCAGCAAAGAGATCCTTTTATCATGATGAAGTTTTTAACTAGTGTTTTTTATTTCTTTTTATTTCTGTATTATATTGCCAATTTAATTTTCTTTGAACAATATTTATTGATTAATGTAGTGACCTATATTTTGATTTTAATTAGTGCTTATAGATTAGGGCGCAAATTGTTAATCAATTCAATTGCAGATTTAGAAGAAGTAGTTAAATATGAAAAAGATGATTATAAAAAGAAAAGAAATTTGGACTTCGTAATTTCTTTAATTGAATTTGGATATGCTTTTAATGCTTTATCCTTACTTAGCTTGTATTATTAGATGGAGATGATAGGTAGCCTTGTTGAGGGCTACCTTATTTTCTGATTAAATTCTTTGGTATTAATAATTGCATTTAATAAGGTAATAACTCCATCTAGCTCATCCTCTTTAATATACCTGGTATCTTGCACATCTTCATTTTGGATTTTTTTAAGATCTTTTACTATTTTTTTTAGTCCATTTAAATCTGTATAATCTAGCATATTAATATCTGGTTATAGAGACCTATTTAAAACTAGATAATTTAATATTATGAGGATATGAGATTAAGGTGTATAACCAGAGTCCCACCTCCTTTTTTTTTGAACAACTAAAGTATAAGAGCTTATTTTATATAAATTTATTATTTGTGTAACTGGTTATTTTAATGCTAAGAAAGTAGTTATTAACTTGGATATTAAATCCAAATTCCAAATATGAATTTAATTATGAGGTGGTGTTTAAATAAAATGTGGGAACAGAAATTAAAACAAAGACAAAGAGTTTGTGATAAATATCTATTACCTAAATTATATAAGTTAGATTATCAAATTGAACAAATAAAAAAAGAGCAGCGGCAGTTAGTAAAAAGAGGGAGAAGGAGAATTTATATTGAAGCAGATGTTGTAGTTGAAATTAATAATCAACCTGCTATAGTAATTACTGTTAGAAGTGGAGCAGAAGAGATAACAGATTACATTATAGAGCAAACTTTATCTTATGCTCGCTTGTTAGTTCCTCCAGCAGTTATAATAGCTATTACTAATGGTTTAGAGACAAAAGTTTATAATGTAGAAACTGGTGAAGAATTAGCTGCTATTCCTAAGGAAAAAGAACTTCGAAAAATGATGAAAGCGGATAATGATTTGCCTTCTAATTTAAGGGCAAAGGCATTAAATGAAGTATTTACTTCTATTTCTTCATGGGATAAAACGGAACAAAAGAGTGAGTATCATTTTTATTCTATACCGGCTTATAACTCTCAGAAACAAGAGACTATCTTTAATAATCAGCTATTCCATAATGGCAATTATTCTCCTAATGTAGTGACGGCAGAGAATGAAGTTTCAATTAGAGTTAGCAGTTATCAAGAGTTAGTAGATGAAATGTATATTTATTATACTGTAGATGGTACTGTGCCGCGAGGGGAAAAAGGATTAGTAAAGCAGGGTCAAAAGATAGAATTGAATTATAAATATTCAGAGCAGAATGAAGATGGTAATCAAATGGTAAAGTGGTGGTCAGCAGAGATACCGCAGCAGGAAGAAGGAACTTGGGTGAGATATATTATTGAAGGATATAATACTAAATTAGAGCAGTCATATTTTGCAGATGGAGCTCAAGAATTAAAGAATGCAAATTTGTTTTCTTATTTAGTTCAAGATTATGCAACTCCTGAATGGGCCAAAAATGCTGTAGTCTATCAGATTATGGTTGATAGATTTTTTGATGGTGATCCCACAAACAATTATGATTTATCTTATCAACAGACAGGGTATCAAGGTGGCGATTTAGAAGGAATAATTGAGAAATTGAATTATATTAATGAATTAGGTGCAACTGCAATTTGGCTATCACCTATTTATCAAGGTACAGATTATCACGGTTATCATATTACAGATTTTTTGGAAGTAGATCAACATTTTGGAGATGAAGAAACATTAAAAAGATTAGTAGAAAAAGCTCATCAATTAGGGATAAAAGTAATTTTAGATTTTGTTCCCAGTCATACTTCCTATTTACATCCTTATTTTGTAGAAGCTACAACTGATAAAAATAGCTCTTATTATCAGTGGTATGATTTTAAAAACTGGCCTGAGGAATATGAACAATTTTGTGGTGTTGCTGAGTTGCCTAGTTTTAATACTAACAACCCTGGAGTGCGGCAGCATATTATTTATCAACAGGCATTACAATGGGTAATTGATTTTAATATTGATGGTTTAAGATTGGATCACGCTAATGGTCCTTCTCATGATTTTTGGGTAGAATTTAGAAAAGTGATTAAAAAACATAAACCGGAGGTCTATATTTTTGGTGAAGTTTGGGAAGGGCCAAAGAAAATCAAAAAATTTGAAGGAGAGTTAGATGGTTGTTTTGACTTTTCTTTAGTATGGTCTTTTAGGGATTTATTCATATCTGGAAGCAAAACAATATCGGAATTTAAAGCAGATTTAGATTATTTAAATGACTATTATCAGCAGGAATTTATAATTAATAGATTTTTAGATAATCATGATATGAGTCGTTTTTTATGGGAAGCTAAAGGTGATAAAGAGAAGCTGAAATTAGCTGCAACTTGTCAATTCACTTTAGCTGGGACACCTTTTATTTATTACGGTACTGAAGTAGGATTATCTCAGCAGGAACCCTGCTTTGATGATAATACTGGTAGAATTATTTTTGACAATTCTAGAGATTTTATGCTGTGGGAAGACAAACAAGATAAAGAGTTATATCATTTTTATCAAAAGTTATGTAAAATCAGAAAAGAAAATAAGGTTTTAGTGACAGGAAAACGAAAAGATTTAATCATAGATGATCAGAAACAAGTGTGGGGTTATAGTAGGTATGATGAACAAGAAGAGATTTTGATTATTTTAAATTTAAGCTTAGAAGAACAAAAGATAGATATAAATTTAGCTAAATCACAGAAAAGGTCTCAAAATAGAGTTTTAGATTTATTAACTAGAGAAAAACATCAGATTATTGATGAGGAGTTACAACTGATATTAGC
>JBNJFD010000147.1:0-5081 GCA_051746525.1 Bacillota bacterium
TGTTGGCGTAGGGATAGTTCACCAGCAGAGAATAGATGAGATAAATATTTTGCAGGCTACTTATCAGGCAATGAAAGAAGCGATTTCTGATTTGGGAGTGGTTCCTGATTATTTATTAATTGATTCAGAACATATTCCGAATATGGATTTACCTCAAGCGGGGATTGAAAAAGGAGATAGTCAAAGTGTTTCTATTGCTGCTGCTTCTATAATTGCTAAAGTGACTAGAGATAGAATGTTATTAAAATATGATCAGCAATATCCTGAATATGGATTTGCCCAACATAAAGGTTATGGTACTAAAGCCCACCGAGAGGCGCTAGAGGAATTTGGCCCTTGTAAAATTCATCGAAAATCTTATCAGATAGTAAAAAATAGTATTTAGAAGGTGAAAAAGATGATTAAAATCGGAGATATATTGACAGGTATAGTATTAGAAGATAAAGAGGATACTGCTGTAATTAAGTTTGGGCTCCGACCAATTGAAGCAGAGGTGCAGGCTGATTTAGAAACAGGAGAAAAAGTAAAAGTTCAAGTTAAAGGCTGGCATAATGGAAAATTATTATTAAAAGTTTTAAAAAGAAAAGATCAAGCAAATTCAAGTTCAATAGACTTTAAAGCTTAAAACATAAACAAAATTTAATAATTTAAGATATAGAGTCCCCTCCTTTTGGAGGGGACTATCTATATTAAAAGGCAGTTGAACTACCTTTGTTTATTATTATATGTAACTAAAGCAAAATAAGTACTGGAGTTTTAATTTTTTTGTGTATAAATATCCCACCCCTGGATACACTAGCTTAGAAGACCATTATAGTGAGAAGTATAGAGTAATTAGTAGTGACAATAAGTAAAAATAGGAGTGGTGGAGTGGATAATAGGACTTTAGGAGCTATTGGGGAGAATTTAGCAGAAAATTATTTAAAAAAATCTGGTTATCAAATTTTAGAAAGAAATTTTTGGTGTTATTGTGGTGAGATTGATTTAATAGCTAAAATTAGAAATTACATATCTTTTATTGAAGTTAAATTTTGTCGTACTCCAAACTTTATGCTGCCTCAAGAAAAAATAACTAAGGCTAAACAAAAAACAATTAGAAAAGTAGCACAATATTATTTAAAATTGAATAATCAACAATTAGATTTTCGCTTTGATGTGGTTTTAATTATAGAACAGGGGAGTAAAACAAGTATTAAATTAATTAAGAATGCTTTTTAGAGAGGGAGAGGGTCTGATGTTAGCTAAAGCATATAGTAATGCAGTAGCTGGGATAGATGGTTATTTAGTTGAGGTGGAGATAGATTTAACACAAGGGTTACCAACTTTTAATATTGTAGGTTTGCCTGATGCAGCAGTTAAAGAGGCTAAAGAAAGAGTAAGGGCAGCAATTAAAAATTCAGGTTTCCAATTTCCTATTAAACGGATTACTGTTAATTTAGCTCCAGCAGATATCAGAAAAAAAGGTGTTACTTTTGATTTGCCCATAGCAGTTGGAATCTTAGCTGCAGTAGGAATAATTGAAACTGAGAAATTAAATAATTATACACTAGTGGGGGCTCTTTCTTTAGATGGAGCAGTAAAAAAAATAAATGGTGTTTTATCTATGGCAGTAGCTGCTAAAGAAAAAGATAAGCAGGGAATGATTGTTCCTCAAAAAAATGCTAATGAAGCAGCTTTGATTAATGGATTAGAAATTATAGCAGTTGAGCATTTAAAAGATGTAATTGATTTTTTTAATGAGCATCAGCAACAAGAGCAAATTAGAATAGAAGCAACTGCTGTAATGGAGGCACCTCAGTATAAGATTGATTATCAAGATGTTAAAGGACAGGAATATGCTAAGAGAGCTTTAGAAGTAGCAGCAGCAGGAAGACATAATTTAGTTATGGTTGGCCCGCCTGGTGCGGGGAAAACAATGTTAGCTAAAAGGCTGCCCACAATACTGCCACCACTAACTAAAAGTGAAGCATTAGAAGTAACAAAGGTTTTTAGTATTCTAGGGCAGTTACCTCACAATAAATCTTTAATTACTAAACGTCCTTTTCGTGCTCCGCATCATACAATTTCTAATGCTGGATTAATTGGAGGCGGTCATATTCCTCAACCTGGTGAAATCACATTAGCCCATCAAGGAGTTTTGTTTTTAGATGAATTAACTGAATTTAAACGTCGAGTATTAGAAATTTTACGCCAGCCCTTAGAAGAAGCTAAAATAACTTTAAATCGAGCTGCTATTACCTTGACTTATCCCTGTCAATTTTTATTAGTAGCTGCTTTAAACCCCTGTCCCTGCGGATATTATGGTTCAGGAGATATTAACTGCAGTTGTACACCTTATCAGCGGCAAAAATACTTAAATAAAATTTCAGGGCCAATTTTAGATCGGATTGATATTCATTTAGAAGTACCACGTTTAAAAGCAGACGAATTAACAACTAGTCGCAGGGGAGAATCTTCTCTAGGGATTAAGGAACGAGTTATTGCAGCACGTAAAATTCAACTGCAGAGGTTTAAAGGGAAAAACATAAATTATAATGCTGATATGGATAGCAAAACAGTAGAAAAATACTGCAAATTAGATCAGGGGGCATCTCAAATAATTAACCAGGCAATTAATAATTTGAAATTAAGTGCTCGAGCTTATGATAGAATATTGAAATTAGCCCGCACAATAGCTGATTTAGCGGGAGTAGATGTGATTAGTGTTGAACACATTACAGAGTCAATACAATATCGGAGCTTAGATCGACGTTTTAGGAGTGGATAAAGTATGGAAGATAAATTTTATTGGATTTGGTTGAGCAAAATCAAGGGATTAGGGCCAATTAAATTAAAAAAACTGTTAAAGCATTTTAAAACAGCCCAGGAGATTTGGAGAGCAGATAGAGAAGAACTTAATAAAGTGTCAGGGATTGGCCCAGTTTTAAGTAGTAAAATTACAAATTCAAAACTTGATTTTTCAGCTGAAGCAGAAGCAAAAAAATTAAAAAAACATAATGTAAAGCTTGTAACTTGGAAAAATAAATGTTATCCTAAATTGTTAAAGGAAATATATGCTCCTCCTCTTGTTTTATACTATCAAGGTTCGCTAAAAGGGCTGGAAGAACCCTGCCTTGCAGTAGTAGGGACTAGAAGTTGTACCCGCTATGGGAGCCAGGTTGCTTATAAGGCATCCTCTAATTTAGCACAACAGGGATTTTCTATAATTAGTGGTTTGGCTCGGGGGATTGATACTAAATCTCATCAAGGAGCCTTGCAAACAGGAATAACTTATGCTATATTAGGGTCAGGATTAGATAATATTTATCCGCCTGAAAATAAGTTGTTAGCAGCTGAAATTGCTCAAAAAGGAGCAGTGTTAACAGCTTATCCTGTGGGAACTAAGCCGCAAAAAGAAAATTTTCCTGCTAGGAATAGGATAATTAGCGGTTTGAGTTTAGGAACTTTAGTAGTAGAAGCCCCTAATAAAAGTGGAGCTTTAATAACTGCTAATTTTGCTCTTGAACAGGGGAGAGAAGTATTTGCTATTCCTGGAGATATAACTAAAAGGCAGAGTGTTGGGACCAATAAGTTAATTCAAGTAGGGGCTAAATTAGTGCAGAATGCTGAAGATGTTACAGAAGAATTAGCATTAGAAAAATTATCATTAAATAAAAATAGATTGAATGAAAAAAGTTTTGAAAAGACTTCTTGTTCAATAGATTTAACAAAGCAACAGGAATTAGTATATCAATTATTAACTACTGAAGCACAGCAATTTGAAAAAATATTAATAGATGTTAAACTAAAATCAGAACAGTTGATTGCTATTTTATCACAATTAGAAATTATAGGTTTGGTAGAACAACTATCAGGAAAAAGATTTAGATTACTAAATTAACAATTGGGAAGGGAGGAAAACATAGCAATTAATTATTGTTATGTTGTCATAGCATGAAAGAGAATATATTTGAAATAATTAGCGAATTAGTTAAAAGATTATTATATGATGAAGAAGAGGTTGAAAATAGCAAAAAATTAATTAATTCATTAAAAGAAGATGGGTATAATATAGATGAAATTAACCAAGCTTTTGAATTTATTTTTGCTTCAGAAAATAGTGAAGATGGTGAAGTGAAAAAAAATAGAATTGAATTAATTACTAATGATAGATTTAAGCAGCGGGTGTTTAATATTAAAGAACGAATCAGTTTCGATTTAGAAATACAGGGTGCTTTAATTCAACTTAGTATTTTAGATTTAATTAAAGAAGAAGAATTAGAAGAATTAATTACTAAATTATTAATTCGTTATCGAGGCAGTGCTAAGATAACAGATTTATGGCAAACAGTAGAAGAAGTAATTGATGATGATTTGAAATTGTTATCTATTTCTAATAAGATACCTCAATTTACTGATTTGAATCAAGCAGAGGTAATACATCTTCATTAGCGATGGATGAGTGAGGGCTAAAACAAAATAGAGCACAAGATGTAGAAATCATGCTGCTCGATTAACTACTAGCAGTTTGGTGCACCAAACTGCTAGTAGTCTTTATTTTAGTACTGCAAAAATTAAAGATAGGGGTGGTTTGATTGTTTGAGGCTACAACTGTAATTGCCGTTAAGCGTGGAGAAGAAGTTGCTGTTGCTGGTGATGGTCAAGTGACAATGGAGCACACGGTAATGAAACATGGTGCTAAGAAAATAAGGAGAATTCATAATGGTGAAGTATTAGCCGGTTTTGCCGGTTCTGCTGCTGATGCATTTGCTTTGTTTGAGAAATTCGAAGGTAAATTAGAAGAATTTCACGGTAATTTAAAACGGGCTGCAGTAGAATTAGCTAAAGAATGGCGGACAGATAAAATGTTAAGGAAATTAGAAGCTTTATTGGTAGTGGTAAATAAAGAACAGTTATTAGTTATATCAGGAACTGGTGATGTGATTGAACCTGATGAAGGAATAACTGCTATTGGTTCTGGTGGTTCTTATGCTCTTGCTGCTGCTAAAGCTTTTCAAAAGTCTTCGGATTTATCTGCAGCAGAAATTGCTGAAAAGTCTTTGCAAATTGCTGCTGATATTTGCATTTATACTAATGATAAT
>JBNJFD010000148.1:0-5076 GCA_051746525.1 Bacillota bacterium
AATGCTGGAGGACAATTTGATCAAGAAATTATCAGTGAATTACAAGAAAATAGTTTCAAGGCTTTGCTTGGTTAAAAAGCAGCAAAAAAACTTAACATAAACTTGACACTGCTTTAAAACTCTGTTAATATAAAACTGAATTGAAAAATAAACATAAAATATAAAATTTAAAGAATAGAGGAGGAAGTAGTTTGAGTTTAACTAAAGAAGGTTTACTGCAGCAAGCAGAAGAGTTAAATGTTAAGTTTATTAGACTACAGTTTACAGACATTTTAGGTGTTATTAAAAATGTAGCAATAACAGTAGATCAATTAGAGGACGCTTTAGATGGTGAGATTATGTTTGATGGTTCTTCTATTGATGGATTTACAAGAATTCAAGAGTCGGATATGAAATTAAAACCAGATTTTGATACTTTTACTGTATTTCCTTGGAGACCTAATGAAGAGGGTGCAGTAGCAAGAATGATTTGTGATGTGTATATGCCTGATGATACACCGTTTGAAGGTGGTCCGCGTAATGTTTTGAAAAAAGTATTAGCTGAAGCAGAAGAATTAGGCTATACAATGTATTTAGGACCAGAACCTGAATTTTTCTTATTTGAAAAAGATGAAGAAGGTGAACCTACTACTATCACACATGATAATGGTGGATATTTTGACTTAGGGCCAATTGATGAAGGGCAGGATGCAAGAAGAGATATGGTACTTGCTCTAGAAAAAATGGGCTTTAATATGGAAGCTTCTCACCATGAGGTAGCTCCAGGACAGCATGAAATTGATTTCAAGTATGAAGATGCTTTAAAAACATCTGATAATATTGCTACTTTTAGATTTGTAGTAAAATCAATTGCTAATAGTCATGGGTTACATGCTACGTTTATGCCGAAGCCAATCTTTGGTGAAAATGGTTCCGGAATGCATATGAATCAGTCTTTATTTAAAGATGGAGAGAATGCATTTTATGATGAAGATGATAAATTAGGATTAAGTCAAACTGCTAAATATTATATTGGTGGATTATTAAAGCATGCTAATGCAATTGCAGCGATTACTAATCCAACAGTAAACTCTTATAAAAGATTAGTTCCCGGTTATGAAGCTCCAGTATATAAGGCTTGGTCAGCTTCTAATCGTAGTGCATTAATTCGAATTCCTGCTGCTAGAGGTGCAGGTACTAGAGTAGAAATGAGAAATCCTGATCCAACAGCTAATCCTTATTTAGCAACTGCTGTAATGTTAAAAGCAGGGTTAGATGGAATTAAAAACGAAATTGAACCTCCAGCTGAAGTGGTAGAGAATATCTTTGCTATGACTGCTGAGAGAAAAGCAGAATTAGGAATTGAAAGTTTACCAGGCAATATTAGCGAAGCTGTTAATGAATTATTAAGTGATGAGCTAATTCAAGATGCTCTAGGAGATCACGTTTTAGAGCACTTTGTAGAGGCCAAAAGACTGGAATGGGATGTTTATAGAACGCAGGTACATCAGTGGGAATTAGACCAGTATCTAAAAACATTTTAATTTAGATTATTAAATAAGATTTTAAAGCAGGTCACTTCTTGTGACCTGTTTAATTGTTTTTTGGGTGGGATTATTCTATAATATTATATAGTGAGATTGTTAAATAAGTTTATAATAGCAAATTTTAATTTTGCATAAGAAAGGGAGTATAATAGATGCAGGCTAATATATTGTTGCTGCTAGTAGGAATGTTAGGAATAATAGTAAATAATCAATCCTTGATCTATTCAGGTTTTTTACTATTGTTTTTGCGAATAATAGGTTTTGATTCTGTTTTGCAAGTAATTGATAATTATAGTGTTAAACTTGGAATTATTTTGATCATGTTAGGGGTTTTAGCTTCTTTAGCTGTTGGGGAGCAGGATTTTAGTATTTTGTTAGAGCGGTTGAAGGATCCTGTAACTTTTGTTGCTTTATTGATGGGAGTATTAGTTACTCAATTCACCCGTGAAGGGATTAATTTATTTGAAGCTGATCCCAGTATAACTATTATTTTAGTAATTGGAATTATTATTGGAGTAGCCTTTTTTAATGGAACTCCTAGTGGTCCTTTAATTGCTGGTGGTATTACAGCAGTAATTTATCAAATTTTAAGTTTTGTGTTTTAGAAGAAGGATAATTTTGGAGGTGAGCCATGAAACGGATATTAATTGTTTATTCGACTAAAAAAGATGTAGAACAATTAGCTCAAGGATTAAAAAATGGTTTTACAGCTGCAGATGTAGAGGTTGATTTAGAGGTAGCTCAGAGACGAGAAAGACCTATAAGTCTTTCTAAATATGATTTAGTAATGGTTGGCAGTCCGGTTTTAGGATTTTTTGGCGGGGGAATTGATAATCAAATTGCTGAGTTTTTAAAAGATTGCAAAGCAACTATTGGTCAAAAGACAATTGCTTTTGTTGATTCTAGTCTCTTAGGTACTACTAAAGCGCTGAGGAAATTAATGAAGCAATTAGAATCTAAGGGCTGTATGGTTTATGATTTTAGGTCTTTTAAAAATTTAGCAGCAGCTGAAGAGTATGCTGCAAAATTTAACCTTGAAAAATAAGCTAGTGCTTTGTATAATTACTTATTGTTGTGTAATTAAATAAATGGGAAATGAAATTAGAATTATTAACTTCTAAGTGAGGTTGATATAGTGAGTACCACAGTTAATATAAATGTTAAGAGTAAACAAGACCATGGAGTAGAACAAGAACAGATGTCAATGCAAAGTAATGGAGAACTGTATCAGAAAAAAGGTGTCTATTATTTAAAGTATCAAGAACAGTCCGAAGGGTTAGAGGGAGTCAAAACAACGCTTAAAATTAAAGAAGAAGAATTAACTTTAATTAGGCAGGGACAGGTGAGAACAATTCAAAAGTTTGCGCCGGAAACTAGAACAGAATTTGATTACCAAACACCATATGGGACCTTAGAGTTGGCCCTTGAAGTTAATAAGTGGGAGTTAGATGTAAATAAAACTGTAGGAAAGATTAGTTTAGAATATGCTGTTTATAGTAAGGATGGGTTAGTGAGTAATAATTATTTGGATATTAAATTTGAGGAGGAATAAAGTGATGTCAGTAGTACAAGCTGTAAAAGATAATTTAAAATCAGCTATTAAACAAGCAATCGCAAATAATGACGAGATAAATGTTGAGCAAGTGCCGCAAATTAAAATAGAGGTGCCTAGAGAAGAAGAGCATGGAGATTATGCTACGAATATTGCTATGGTATTGGCAGGACAGGTGGGGATGGCACCTCGGCAAATTGCTGAAATAATAGCTCAAGATTTAAAGCAGGATATTATAGAAGAAATTGTAATAGCAGGACCAGGGTTTATTAATTTTCATTTGAATAATAATTATTTATATCAAGTAATTGAAAATATCCATCAGACGGCTGATGAATATGGGACAAGTGATTTAGGTTTAGGCAAAAAAGTACAGGTTGAATTTGTAAGTGCTAATCCAACAGGACCTTTGCATGTAGGGCACAGTCGGGGTGCTGTAGTTGGTGATGTATTAGCTAATATATTGGAAACTGCAGGTTATGAAGTGCAGCGCGAATATTATATTAATGATGCTGGTAACCAGCTAGAAATTTTAGGTAATTCCGTGGCAGTTAGATATCAACAATTATTAGGTGAAGATGTAGAATTGCCTGAAGATTCTTATCAAGGAGCGTATATTGAGGAGATTGCTCAAGAAATAATTGATGAGTCAGGTGAAGAATATTTAGCAGATGCTAAAAATGGTAAACTAGATTATTTCCGAGAATTTGCTTATCAGCAGATGTTAGATAACATTAGAACTGATTTAAATGAATTTGAGATTGAATTTGATAACTGGTTTAGTGAACGGACTTTACATCCTGATGCAATTGAAGAAGTGATTGCTGAATTAAGAGAAAAAGGATTTATTTATGAGCAGGAAGGTGCTCTGTGGTTTAAATCAACAGAATTTGGTGATGATAAAGATAGAGTTGTAGTTAAATCTGACGGCAGTTATACTTATTTTGCACCAGATATTGCTTATCATAAAGATAAATATGAGCGGGGTTTTGACCATGCAGTTAATGTTTTAGGAGCAGACCATCATGGTTATGTAGCCCGGATGGAAGCTGTAGTTAAAGCTTTAGGGTATAGTGAAGATTGGTTAGACATTATTTTAGTGCAGTTAGTTAATTTATTAAGAGATGGTGAAACTGTA
This sequence comes from Bacillota bacterium, assembly GCA_051746525.1. Lineage (GTDB taxonomy): Bacteria > Bacillota > Halanaerobiia > Halobacteroidales > Halobacteroidaceae > Halanaerobacter. The sequence goes on from JBNJFD010000148.1 coordinate 4,217, forward strand.
ACAATGTCTAAACGAGCTGGTGAGTTTGTAACTTTGCGTGATGTAGTAGAAGAAGTGGGAATTGATGCAGCGCGTTATTTTTATGTGCTGCGAGATACTGACAGCCACTTGGATTTTGATTTAAAATTAGCGAAGGAAGAATCTACTGATAATCCTGTCTATTATATTCAGTATGCTCATGCTAGAATTTGCAGTATTGAAGATCAGTTAAAGGAATCTGGTTATAAAATATATGAGTTAGAAGATGTTGATTTGAGCAATTTGACTGCAGATATTGAATTTGAATTAATTGAAAAATTAGCTCAATATCCAACAGAAATTGCTACTAGTGCTGAAAGTAAAGCGCCGCATCATATAGCTAGATATGCTTATGAATTAGCTAGTTTATTTCATAAATTTTATAATAAGTGCCATGTGCTGGGAGAAGATGAAGAACTACTTAAGGCTAGAACCAGCTTAGTAGAAGCGACCAAACAAGTTCTATTAAATGTACTTGCTGTGCTGGGAATTTCAGCTCCTGAAAGTATGTAACAAGGAATAACAGCCTTAGACTAGAAAACCTAGGGGAGTTGCCTCTGTTTTCTAGTCTTTTTCTGTTACAAGCTGATCCTTAAAGGTTTAGCAGAAAGAATTGACAATAGAAAGAACTAAATATTTTTTATATTATATCGAGGAGGATAAATATGACGAAGTATATTTTTGTAACAGGTGGAGTTGTATCATCACTAGGTAAAGGAATAACAGCTGCTTCTTTGGGGAGACTATTAAAGGAACGAGGGTTGAGTGTTACTGTTCAGAAGTTAGACCCTTATATTAATGTAGATCCAGGAACAATGAGCCCTTATCAACATGGAGAAGTT
>JBNJFD010000149.1:0-4989 GCA_051746525.1 Bacillota bacterium
CTGCAGGGGGTAATCTTCATGGATAGATTGCTAAACAAAGAGCAAATAAAGCTTAATTTAGAGGCTTCTTCAAAGAGAGAAGTGATCAAAGAATTAGTAGCATTAATTGAGAAGAGTGGAAATTTAACTTCTGTTAAAGAATTCCATCAAGATATTTTGGCGCGAGAAAAGAAAGGGTCGACAGGAATGGGAAAAGGAATTGCCATTCCTCATGCAAGAAGTCATGCTGTTACAGAAACTACTTTAGCTTTTGCTAAATCCGAAGCAGGGGTTGAATTTAATAGTTTAGATAATGAAGTGGCTAAAATATTTTTTATGATTGCTGTCCCTAAAAAAGGTTCGCAAGATCATTTGAATATTTTAGCGCAATTATCGCAACAGTTAATGCACTATGACTTTCGTAATAAATTATTAACAGCGGAGACTAAAGAAGAAGTTATCAATATTTTAAAGGGAAATTAAATTGAAATTCCAAATCTACGCACGGATACATCTACATTAATATTAATAGCAGCGCGACTGAATTGTTGATCCCAATTTTCTCCATGATAATGTTGGGGAAATTTTGCTTTAGCACGTTGGCCTAAGCCAATTACATCACTTTGGTGATGCTGTAGTTGGGCAAATAAGTTATGCATTTCTTTTTTTAGAGCATTAGCTAAATGTTTTTCCATTTTATGCAAGGCGCTTTTATTATCAATTATTTTTTGTTGAGAAGTATTTTCAGTCACATCAACTTCTAATTTGCTAGTAATCTTAAATTCAAACTGGTTATCTGTATAGTTAATTTTGATTTTATTTTTAACTGCTTGGACATAATAATTAACATGATAATCTTCAATTTTGAGGTCTATAGGACCTTTAATAAATTTTTCTTGTAGTAGTAACAGAGCTCTTGTTTCTGGGGCTTCAATTTTACCAACCATTTTATCCTTTTTAAATAAAGCTAAGCCCACTATGCTTATATCTTGAGTTCCATACTTAAGAAGTGGGATAGTTGCTTCTTGACCTGAATTTTTTAAAGAAATAAAAAAATCATTTAAGCTTTTTTCAGGATATAAAGAATTTTTAGAGGTGGTATTGAATAATTCCGCAATATAAACTCCTATATCTTTTATAGGGGCTGGTTCTATATCTTTAATTTCTTCGGCTTGCTTATTACTACAGATAGCCATAGATACTGACCCGGGGACAATCGGTTCACGCCATAAGGTATCTAAATGTTTTAACAATCCCTTCTCTGCTATTTCTTGATTAAAAATAATTATGCGCAGCATTCCTAGTGAAATCCATCCCATAGTTCTAGTTTGGAAGTTGGATATACTACTTTTTAATGAAGGAGCGGTAGTGGATAAAGTATTGACTCTTTTGGGAGAATCTTCTCTTAAGATGGGAAATTGAATTGAAAACAGGTACTTGTCAGGTTGTTTAGGTAGTGGGTCTACCGTGATATATTTAGCAAATTGAGTGTTATCAATTTCATTGACATCCCAGCAGCCGTTAATTGCTAGTAATAAGAGCAAATTAAGAATTATTAGTTTGATTTTCACTGTCTAACCCCCTTAGTTTAGTGATTAAAAGTAAGATTGGTGGTATAATAAAGGTTAATATTGTACCATATTTTGCTGCTAGACTAGCATATTCAAAGACTTCAATTATATTTTGAGGAATCAAAAACAAATAATAAATGAAAGGAATTAAAATAATACTACTAATTACTTTATTCTTAATAGAAAAGAATTGAGTTAAACTATAACTTGCCATATAATAAAATGCTGCTACAGAAGTAAAAGCAATAGCTACCCATAAAAATATTAAAAAGAATTCTAAGCGTCCGAAAAAAGGAATTTTAATTGCTTTTAAAAGATTAATAGTGGGCCACAGAATATACTGTAGAGTTTCAACCCCAAAATAGCCTAAAGTAATAATAACTATATATAGATAAGTTAAAGTTATAATTCCTAAACCAAGTAAAGAGGATTTAAAAACTTGCTCTTTTTTTTGGATATAAGGGAAAATTAATAATAATATTTCTGGTCCCAAAAAACTATAAGTGGTAGTTAAGCTACCGTTAAAGATATCTTTGAATCCAGTTCCTAATATTGGTTTAAAATGCCACCAATTAGATTTTATGATAGTGGGGATCATTACTAAATACGCAGGAGCTAAGATGAAAAATAAAAATTCATCAAGTCGAGCTATTGTTTTTAAGCCTTTGCTAATCAAATAGAGGCATGTGGTTATAATCAAAATAAAGTTAACATAAATTGGTGTTTTAGGCAAAATATATGTAGTGATGACTGTAATAAATACTCTAGTGCTGAGAGCAGTAATTATGATGCTATATAGGACATAGCTTAGGGCCATCAATTTCCCGAGGAGAGGACCTAAAATAACTTCGCTATATTCAATAATTGTTTTTTGAGGGAATTTACTGTTAAGTTTACAAATAAAAAACAAGCTAATGACCCAATAGCTTCCTCCTAATAATAATGCTATCCAGGAGTCTTGTTTACTAATTAATGAGATTTGTCGGGGCAGAGATAAAATTCCTGTGCCGACAGTAATTTGAATAAGGATAAAAACTAATTGACGATTAGCAATCATTTCTTGAATATTTTTATTTTTCATCTGTACTCTCCCCTTTACGGTCTTGCCGATCTTTTTCTTGGTTAGCAGTAGAATAAGGACGCTCGCCCATAAAACGCAGGGGAACTCTAATAATGCTGTCTTTAAGATCAGAAAATTTAATAGGTGCAAAGGGAGCAAAATAAGGTTGATTAAAACTTTCTAAGCTACATAAATGAATTAAAATAAATAACCAACCAATCATAATGCCGTAAATACTAAAAAAAGAAGCTAAGATCATCAGTGGAAATCTTAACAATCTGAGTGGGATTGCTGCTTCATAATCAGGGATTACAAAAGAAGAAATAGCAGTGATAGCGACAACTATTACCATTGGAGGACTGACTAGTCCAGCATTAACTGCTGCTTCTCCAAGTACTAAACCGCCGACAATTCCAATTGTTTGTCCAATAGCTCCAGGTAGTCTAATTCCAGATTCTCGCAGTAGTTCTAAGCTAAGTTCCATAATTAAAGCTTCAAGATAAGAGGGAAAAGGAACTTCTTGTCTGGTAGTAGCAATTGTAAGTGCTAAATCTGTGGGTAACAATTCATGATGAAAAGATACCAGTGATATATATAAACTCGGTAAACTGATAGTAATAAAAGTTGCAATTAATCTTAAGATTCTAATAGCGCTACCTACATAGAAGTTATCATAATAGTCTTCAGGAGTTTGAAAAAATTGAATAAAAGTTGTAGGAATCACACTTACAAAAGGAGTACCATCTAAAATCAAAAGTATTTTTCCTTCTAATAAATTATGGATTGCTTTATCAGGTCTTTCAGTATTTTGGAAAATTGGAAATGGTGTTTTCCAGTTATCTTGAAAATATTGGTCGAGATAGCCGGTATCTATAACTCCATCTAAATCAATGTTTGCAATTCTATTTTCTAATTGTTCTAAGATTTCTTGGTCTGCTAAACCATCAATGTAGAGGATACCTAAATCAGTTTTGGTCCGCGTCCCTAATTTTTGGCTTTTAATCATTAAATTATTATCACGAAGTCTTTTTCTAATTAAAGAAATATTAATCTCCAAATTTTCAGTAAATGCTTCTTGGGGGCCTCGAGTAGAAGATTCAATTTGTGGAGTGCTAACAGCTCGACTAGCTAGCTCTTTAATATCTAACATAAATGCTTGATCAAATTGCTTAATGAAGATCACAACTTTGCCTGCTAAAATCCCCTCTACAGCTTGATTAATAGAATCTATAAATTCCGTTTGTCCAATAGGAAGGGGCAGTTGACAAACTAGTTTTTGTATATTTTCTTCTATGTCATCAGGAGCTGTGAATTTTATATTTAACATTAAAGGCTTAAGTATTTCTTGTTGTAAGTGATTTTGATTGACGATAGAAACAATATAAATTACAGTAGCATTATAACCTTGTGTTCCTCCTAATAAAATATTTTTATAATTGAGATCCATGCTAGGGGCCAAATTATTTTTAAGTTGCTCTAAATTACTTGCTAAGTTTTTGCTAATACGAATTCTATCTTTAGATGTACTAATTTGTTTTAGGTTATCTTGTTTGGTATCAGTTGTTCCTAAAAAACTTTTGATTTTATTCCACATAATCGTAAACTCCTTTTGAGAAAAATAGCGTACCATAATGGTACGCTAAAAACCAATGCTTAAACATCATTTTTAAGTTGGTTCAACTGTACCTGTAATTTACTAATTGCAGATTGTAATTCTTCTACATTAGGTGAAGAACCAATAACTGAGACATCATCTGAGGATTGAAAGTTTTCATTCATAGTGGTAGAATATCCTTCTTCATTATTTGTTTCTAAGTCCATCTTAGCCATTTTTTCTTTCATAGTGTTTGCTTTTTCTTTGATTTCCTCGCTCATTCCCTCAATATCAAGTTCAGGCATATAACGTAGTGTTAATAAAGTTGCTCCTACTCCTAAAGCAAAACTACTAGTATTAACAGATGGCAGTAGTGCATCGGCTAGCATATTTCTCATTCGCATATTTTCCCCTCCTCAAAACTTATTATGTTTAATTTTAAAGATTATATGCAGGATTTTTTTACTAATTATCTATATAAAGCTTAACTTTATAGTAAGACAGTGAAACAGTAAGACAGTTTAAAATCAAAATCTAAAAACCAAGATCAAAACCAACTTACTTAAAGCCTATTAATATGTAGGGATAGAGCTGATTGGTTTTGACTTTGATTTTGCATTTGACTTTAACTGTTTTACTGCATTACTGTCTTACTGTTTAACTATAAAGTTTCACCTAAAGGTGAAACTTTATATAGATAATATTATAAATTCGGTTTTTGAAAAACTTTAATTGTGGTATAATAAAAAATGTATTGACTAGTAAGAAAATCTGGGAGGAGATAT
>JBNJFD010000150.1:0-4892 GCA_051746525.1 Bacillota bacterium
TACGATCTTTTTTCAGGTTCGATAGATTCACCTGTGTTTTAGTTTCTATTTCTGAGCTGCTAAAATCTTCCCCTGTACTACTGAGGCTATTAATACTAGTACTGCTTAGGTCAGAAGTATTTGTTTTATTGCTAATCTTTACTTGGCCCTGCAAAGATGCCTCTTCAAATACTGCTGTAATAGCATAATCACCATCTATAATTAACTGATATGGATTTTCAGTGCCAGAAATTCCACCCTGCCACTCTTTGAATACCGATCCACCATCTGGACTAGCATCTAATTCTATTTCTTGATCTGCTTTATATTTTCCTGAATTAGGAGTAACTGTTCCTTGGCCCTTAGTATCTATTGTCAAATTATGATAAGTTGTATCTGAACCTCCGCTGCTGCAGGCTACTACAACAAAGGATAAGATTAGTAAACTGCTGAAGAAAAACAACCTTTTAATTTTAACCACTCCCTCTTCTCAATTTATTTGCCAACATAGATTATTTTCTAGACCTAGTCCCCAATGCCTTTTTTTATTATCAAAAAATAAAAAAATCTCCCCAAAGGAGATGATTGTAGAAACAAATTTAATTTGTGCTATTTCTCATTTTTTTTATTATTAATTTATCTAATTTCTTACTTAACTTTATAACAGAGTTATTTAAAAAGCCACCTTCGACTTCTTTTGCTTTAATCTTTAATCTTTCTCTCAACTCCTCTATTTGATTACACATTTATATCACTCCTATTAAAAATAACTATTATTACTATTATTATACCATTTTTTAATATTTTTTAAAGTATTTTTTAATTTTATTTTAAATTTTACATATTATTCTTTTTATTATTTTTTTAACTCACAGGTCAAATATTTTTGATTTTATTTAAAATTAAATCTTAGTAATATTATAGAAACAATTAAAATATTATTTAAGTAAAGTGTAGTTAGAGGGGGAGAATAAATGCAAAACAGCAAAAAAATTATACATATAAAAGCACTAATTGCTGTAACCTTTACTATTGCTTTAATAATCTTTTCGGATTCTGGGTTTTCTGCAGCAGTAAATGGGCTCGATACTTGGTGGAATATTGTCTTCCCAGCTTTATTACCATTTTTTATTATTGCTGAAATGTTAATGGGTTTAGGCGTAGTTCATTTTTTAGGTGTTTTGTTAGAACCTCTAATGCGCCCATTATTTAAAGTCCCCGGCGTTGGAGCATTTGCTCTGTCCATGGGTCTTGCTTCAGGATACCCTATTGGTGCTAAAATAACTGCTCAATTAAGAGCAGAAAAATTATGTACTCAAGTAGAAGGAGAACGATTAATTTCCTTTACTAATACAGCAGATCCTTTATTTATGGTAGGTGCTGTAGCAATAGGTATGTTTTCTAGACCAGAATTAGGTGTAATTTTAGCTATTGCTCACTATTTATCATGTTTAGTTGTCGGATTTATAATGCGCTTTTATAACCCACAACAAAATAATACAACTGTACAACCACAAGAAATTATTTCAGAAAAAAATATAATTCAAAGAGCATTAGAAAAGTTATATCAAACTCAGAGGAAAGATAATCGTTCTTTTGGACAATTATTAGGAGATTCAATTCAAGAAGCAGTGAATACATTATTATTAATCGGGGGCTTTATTATCTTTTTCTCCGTTTTAACTCAAATTTTAACTGATATTGGATTTAATAAATTACTAACTTCTACTATCTTTATTGTGCTGAAACCATTAGGAATTAGCAAAGCAATGATTTTGCCATTAATCGGTGGTTTGTTTGAAATTACTAACGGCTCAAATCTAGCTAGCCAGGCTACTGCTCCTTTATTACAACAGCTAATTATCACTAGTGGAATCATTGCTTGGAGCGGGTTGTCAGTTCATGCACAAGTTATAACTATGATCAATAATACTGACCTTAGAATTAAACCCTATTTATGGGCTCGAGTTTTACATGCTATCACTGCTAGTTTAATTACTTATCTAATATTTGTTTCAGAAACTACAGTAGTTAAACAATTAATAGTCCCCGTCATTTCAAATACTAAGCAGTTAAATTTCAATATTAACTATTTAGCTTATATTTTCCAGGTTAGTTTAGGTTTTTTAGCAATTTCTCTAGTTTTAATTATTTTCTCTTTAGTAATTTATTCACTTAGCAAAATCAAATTGATTTTTTTCCACTATCTCAATTAAAAAAACATTTAATTCACTCCCACTTGTATTTACAGGTGGGTTTAGATTATCAAAGCAAATAAAAAATCACTGACAATGCTACAGTTGCTGCTAAAACAATTAATAAAAAATTTACTATCTGCTTATATATATGTTCATATGCTTCTAAATCAATTTGTTGCTTTTGACCAGGGACAGCCAATTTCATATTGGCATTAGCGTCTATTATAGCTTGACCTAAAATTTCTTCTGAAAACATAACTAAGAATTGATATGTTTGATCTTCTTCATCATATTTTATCTCCAAAATTCTACCAAGCAGCTTATCTTCTGCAGTTATAATTTCTGGAATTTCTTCATTAATCAAATTACGATTTGCCGCAGAAGTTTCTAATAAAATTTCATCACCAACATCAATCTGCCCTAATCTTTTCCCAGAAATTGGAGCAATCAACAAAGAACAATCTAGTATTGTATCTTCATCATCATCTTCTTCACCCTCATTATCTTCAATAATAAACAGTTGGGGGAAATTCTCTTTAATTTCTTCTTCAGCAACCTCTTCTACTCCTACTTCTAACTTTATTTTTTCTTTAGTAATTGAATGTAATTCTTGATTAAAAAAATCTTCTATTTCTGCTAGAGTTGCAGTTAATAATTCTTGAGTTGAATCTTCTATCTGTTCTCTTAATTGTTCTTTGAATTTATAACTCCTTTGTTTTTCTTTAACAGTATTATCACTAAAAATCCTTTTAAAAACTATATAGTCTCCATCTACAGCTGTTAACTGATCCTCAGGATTATCACTCATTATTAAATTCCAGCTTTTTAACTTCTCATTTCCAAGTATCCCCATAAACATTCCAGTTTCATCATCATATTTCCCATATTTGAACTGCCCTTTAATTATTTTAAATGGTTTTTCTTGCTTTTGTGATATATTGTTTTCTACATTTTCTTCCCCCATACAGGATCACCTCTTCATTAATTAAACTATTAAAAAAATTACTATATCTTAAAACAAACAATTGCCTCCGTCATTTTTAGCAAGATAATCTTGATGATATTCTTCTGCTTCATAAAACTCTGAAGCTTCTTTTATTGCAGTTACAATATCACCTTGATATTTATTGCTCTTTTCTAATTCATTTTTAGATTGTTCTGCTAATTTTTTTTGTTCTACAGTAGTATAAAAAATAGCTGAGCGATATTGTGTCCCCACATCAACACCTTGTCTATTCAAAGTAGTTGGATTATGAGACTCCCAGAAAACTTTTAATAATTCTTGGTATGACACTTGTTCTGAATCATAAATTACTTCTACAGCTTCTGCATGTCCTGTTTCTCCAGTACATACTTCTTCATAACTAGGATCACTAGTTGTACCGTCTGTATATCCTACAGTAGTATCAGTTACTCCCTCTATTTTTTTAAAAGTTGCTTCTACACCCCAAAAACAACCTGCTGCAAAAATTGCTCTTTTCATAGGTTGTTCCTCCTCTCTAAACCATCAATTTAAAATTAATTATCATCACTATGTTCTTCTGTCTCAGTAATTAGTTGATCTTCTTCTTTCATTTTAGCCATTAATTTATCAATTACATAATCGGGTACTAATTCTTCTATACAGCCTCCAAAACTAGCTACTTCTTTGACTGCACTAGAGCTCAAATAAGCATATTCTGTATTAGTCATCATAAATAAAGTTTCAATTTCAGGAGCTAGTTTTTTATTCAAGGAAGCCATCTGAAATTCAGATTCGAAATCAGACACTGCCCGCAGTCCCCTAATAATTACCTCTCCATGATGTTGAGCAATATAATTAATTAATAATCCAGTAAAACTATCAACTTCAATTTCAGGGTTTTCTTTTAATACCTCTTCTAACATAGCCACTCGTTCTTCCTTACTAAATAAATGATCTTTATTAGGATTATTGAACACTGCTACAATTACTTTATCAAAGATATCATTAGCTCGCTCTATAATATCCAAATGACCACTAGTAACTGGATCAAAACTTCCTGGATAAACTGCTACTTTAGCCATAATTATTCTCCCCTTTTAACTAATGTTAATGCTGCATTACCATAACTTCTTTCTTTTATTATATCATATTTAGGCGGCAAGTCTAATTCTAACTTAGAATGATGTTCAATGATAATAATTCCCGTAGGATGTAACAAATTATACTTCTCTATTTGTTCTAAAGTTTTATAATATAAATTCTCTTCACTATAAGGCGGGTCCATAAAGATCAAATCAAAATCACCACGTAATAACCCCAAAGATTGTGAAACATCAGCAGTAATAACTTCTGTTTCATCTTGATGATTAAGCATATTTATATTCTGATTTATAATCTCAATATTTTCTTCACTTTGGTCTATAAATACTACTTCATAAGCACCTCGACTTAAAGCTTCTAATCCGATTCCACCAAAACCCGAAAACAGGTCTAAAAATCTAGTCCCTACAACTTCAGTGCCTAAAATATTAAATAATGCTTCTTTAGCCCTATCACTAGTAGGCCGCACATCTCTTCCATCACGCCGCTTCAGTCTTCTCCCTTTATCTTTCCCGGCTATAATTCGCATTCTTTAGACCTCCTATGTTTTCTTGTCACTCTTTTCTTGTTTCTCATCACTCGTCACTCTTTTCTCGTCACTCTTTTCTTGTCACTCTTCACTCATCACTGTTTTTTCTGCTTTTTCTCTT
>JBNJFD010000151.1:0-4858 GCA_051746525.1 Bacillota bacterium
ACTCCTACTTCATACCTGCATGAGCAGATTTAGTAGCACCCTCTAATTCTTCTAGCTCTCCTGCTTTATAATCTTCAATAACTTCTGCAACAGATTTTTCAGAAGCAGAATAAATTTCAATTTCAGTTTTATTTAACCCTGTAAAAGCTTTGGGCCCTATATTACCAGAAATTAAAACATCAGCTCCTGTATCTGCTACTGTTTGAGCAGCTTGAACTCCTGCCCCACTACTTGCATTTTTAGCATCATTAGCAATAAACTCTACACTATTATCAGTAGTATCAACCACTGCAAAATAACTAGCTCTTCCAAATCTAGAATCAAGCTTAGCTTCTAACCCATTATTATCTACTGTAGTTACTACAATTTTCATTTGAATCAGCTCCTTAATTTAATTTATTAGTTCCAGTGTGAATCTCAGTTCATAAATCAGTATAAACAAGTTATGAACATATGTCAACATTAAATCTTTATTACTTTTCCCTTGTTAATTTACCACTATCTTCCTACTTTTATTCTTCACTAGTTCTATTTTTCTCTCTTCACTCATCACTAGTTACTCTACACTGCTCACAATAACCATAAATCTGCAAACATAAATCTTCTACCTTAAATCCTTCTTGATTAAGTAATTCTTCTGCTGTATTTTGCGATAATAAATCTGTTACTTCAATTACTCTGCCGCAGGATTTACAAATTAAATGATGATGCTGCTGTTGAGGTTCTAATTCTATTTCATAATAAGCCGATTCACCGGCAAATTTTCTCTTAGCAATAATCCCTTCTTCTTCAAATAGGTCTAATGTTCGATATACCGTAGCCAAACCAACTTTAGAACCTTTCTCTTTTAAAGCATCATAAATATCTTGGGCCAATAAATGTTTCCCCTCTTGAGCAAATAATTCAGACAAAATTTTCCCCCGCTGCTCAGTTAATCTAAAATCTATCCGCGACCTTAAATCCCTGAGCAATTTTTCTTCCATGATAAACCCCTCCACTCAACTATGAAATTAAAACTTAAACTCATTATCAGCAAAAGTTATAGATTTAATAGCCTTTACCTTATTATTACTTCTGCTTAATTTATGCAGGACTTTTTAAGATGCTTTCTTTTAATATTAGTATAACTTAGTTTTGAACATATGTCAATTAAAAAATATAGTATATTTTTTTCACATAGACACATTATTATAATGAAAGAAGGTGCTATTATGTATTCAGTTTTAACTATTATTTTTCGCAGTTTAGCTGCTTTTTTTACCCTATTAATTTTTACTAGAATCTTGGGCAAACAGCAGATCAGTCAATTAACTTTTTTTGATTATATCTTAGGAATTACAATTGGCTCCATTGCTGGAATCTTAAGTGTGGATTTAAGCTCTAATCCTTATTTAGTTTGGGTAGGAATTGCTACATGGGTAATTAGCTCTATAGGAATGAAATCTATAGCTTTAAAGTCTCGCTCCATAGCAAAATATATTGATGGAGAAGCTGCTATTTTAATTATGAATGGTCAGATAATGGAAGAAAACTTAAGAAGTATGAACTTTCGAGCTAGCGATTTATTAGGGATGATGCGGGTTAAAGGTATTTTTAATCCTTCCCAAGTTGAATTTGCAATTTTAGAAACAAGTGGCAAATTGTCCGTACTTAAAAAGTCGCAACATAGGAATTTAACCCCGCAAGATATGAATTTAAATACTAATTATGAAGGCCTTAGTGTAGAATTGATTTATGATGGGCTGGTACTTAAAAACAACTTAAAACAAGTTAATTTAGATTATAAGTGGTTAGAAAACAAAATTAACCAAGCAGGCATCCATGATATATCTGATGTTTTTTTGGCAACCCTTGATACCACAGGTGTCTTATATTTAGATACTAGAGAAGATACTTTAGAAGTACCGGTAGAAATTGATGAGCATAATATTCCAAAAAATCATTAACTTATTTAATTGTTCTGAGCTAACCACTCTTTTAATTGTGGATAATCCTCCTTCATTCTCTGATAACCCTGTTGATATAATTGCTCTAGTTTATCTGGATCTCGTTCAATTCTATCTACATCTAAAGAAGCATCAGGTTGAATTAAAAATACATCACCATCATGCTCCAATTTTTTCACATAATCTAAAGTTTGATTATAAACTTGATGACGCTGCTGCAAAGCTTTTATTACCCCCGGCTGATTTCTATATACTAATTTAGCTAGCCAATCATGACTAAAAGGGTCTTTGCTATAACCAGGACTTCTCGTTAAAATCACAATATTCTTTTGATTACCGTCGGCAATTGATTTTTTGATAGGAATTGGGTCCACTAATCCACCATCTAATAATTCTGCTCCTCTAAATTCCACTATTGGTGAGATAAAAGGTAAGCTGCTTGAAGCCCGCACAACTGTTAAAATTTCTTCATTATGTTCACAATCGGCAGCACTATAATAAAGAGCCTCTCCTGTTTGACAATCTGTGGTGCCCACTATATATTGGCCCTCATAATCAAAAAAGGCATCGAAATCAAAAGGTTCTAATTGATTAGGTATTTTATCAAAAATAAAATCCATCCCAAATAGTCCCTGCCCTTTAAAAAAGTTCTTAAAACTTAAATAACGAGGGTCTTTAACATAATCTATGTTAGCTCTTTTACTACGCCCTTTTTGTTTTGAACAATATGACGAACCATGACATGCTCCTGCTGAAACTCCAATTACATAAGAAAAATAGAGATTTTGCTCCATGAAAAAGTCTAATACTCCAGCAGTATATAAACCTCTCATTCCACCACCTTCTAATACTAATCCTAGGTCTATCAATTCAACCCCACCCCCCTTAAGCTTAATCTGAATTATTATTTGAAATTAATTACAATAAATTTAGAGACAGATGCTTAAGCATCTGTCTCTAAATTAAAATTATTCTTCTTCATCTTCCTGCTCAGATGCTTTTTCAGCAAAATCCTCTAATTTTTCCTGTACTTTCTGATGTATTTCAGCAGCAGGTTGAGCCATCATAATTTCAATAGCTTGATCAATATCTTTAATAGAATAAATATTAAATTCCTCATTTTCGACTGCTGCTATCACTTCTTCTTTTAACATTAAATTATCTTTATTTTGCTGCGGAATAATTACTCCTTGTTCACCCGTTAATCCTTTTAGCTTACAAGTTTTATAAAATCCTTCTATCTTTTGATTAACACCACCAATTGGCTGCACTTCACCCTTTTGGTTTAACGAACCAGTAATTGCTAACTGTTGGTCTACTTCAACTTCAGATAAAGAAGATAGTAAGGCAATTAGCTCCGCGCAGGAAGCACTATCACCATCTATTCCACCATAATTCTGTTCAAAGGTTAGAGAAGCTGCTAAACTAAGAGGCTTATCTTGAGCATATTTCCCTCCTAAAAATCCAGATAAAATCATAACACCTTTATTATGAATTTTTCCACTCATATCTACTTCTCGTTCAATATTCACTAACCCACTTTGGCCCACAAAAGTGCGAGCAGTTATTTTAGTTGGACGACCAAAAGAATACTGCCCAGTTTGATAGACTGCTAAACCATTGATTTGGCCCAAAGAAGTTCCTGCAGTATCAATTAAAATATGCTCTTTTTCAATCATTTCCTGCACTTTTTCTTCTGCTAAATTATCACGATACTCTTTTTCATTAATTGCTTTAATTACATCACTTTCTGCAATACTTTGTTCATCCTCTGCCCAAGCATTAGCTTCATAAATCAACTCTAGTAATTCATTAAATCTTGTTGATAATTTATTTCTATCCCCTGTTAACCTGCTGCTGTATTCAATTACTCGCGAGACTGCCCCGACAGTAAATGATTTTAAATCTTCCTTGTTACTGATATGAGCAATAAAAGAAGCAAACTTTATCATATTATCTTCATTACGTTCCATTTCTACATCAAAGTCTGCTTTAACTTTAAATAATTTTTTAAATTCTTCATCATAATTATATAACAACTGATATAATAACGGTGACCCAATCATAATCACTTTAACATCAAGGTCTATAGCTTCTGGTTTTAAAGTAGTAATTGGAATCCGCTGATATTCTTCTCCTATATTTTGAACTACAGATTCTTGGTTAATTAATACTCGTTTCAAACTCTCCCAAGACCTGAACTTTGATAAAACATCTTTTGCTTTTAAAATCAAATAACCACCATTTGCTTTATGAATTGCACCTTTTTTAATCATTGTGAAATCAGTACTAACCATTCCAAATTGAGTTTTCCCCTCAATTTTACCAAATAAGTTATAATAGGTAGGATTAGACTCATAAACTACAGGTGCCCCTTCTGCATCTTCATTATTTACAAACAAATTAATTTCATAGCGGTTAAAAAAGTCTTCCTTTTTGCCTTTTTTCATAAATGAAAATGGTGATTTACCCTTACCATTATTTTTTTTATCCATTTGTTTAAATTGGTCTAAATTATTAGTAATATCTTCTTTTACTTCCTCTAAATAATCAATTACAGCTTGACAATCACTATATTTTTCTTCTAACCCAGCTATAATTGGCTGAATCACTGAAAAAGCAATTTTCTTTTCCAAATCATGTAGTTCATCATGAGCTTTGTCTTTTAATTTTCTAATCTTCCGCAGCACTTTATCTAATTCATTTTGTAGCTGCTGACTTTTTTCTCTCAAATTTTTCTTTCGTTCTTCATCTAATTGTTGATAATCATCTTGATTTATTGGTTCTCCCTCTTCATTTAAAGCAACAGGAACTAAACCTTGAGGAGTATTTTCTAATTCGAACCCTTGTTCATGGGCTTCTTTTCTAAACTCTTCCATCAATTTATTTGATTCTTGTTGATAACTACTCAT
>JBNJFD010000152.1:0-4612 GCA_051746525.1 Bacillota bacterium
AGATGAACGGTCAGAAATTGGTGGAGCTTATCAAGGGTTAGCGCAAAATAGTTTGGGGATTAGAACTGATTTATTAGACCGAGCTCCCAAAGCAGAAGGAATGTTGTTATTAATTAGGTCGATGTCTCCAGATGTAGTTGTAACTGATGAGATTGGTTCTAGTCAGGATGTAGAGGCTATACAAGAAGCTTTGAATGCAGGAGTCAGGGTAGTAACTACAGTTCATGGTAGTAGTTTGAGAGAAGTTAAAGCTCGACCTAGTTTAAAAGGTCTTTTTAAGGGCAATACTTTTCAAAGGATAATTGTTCTCAGCCAGAAATTTGGTCCAGGAACGATTGAACAAATAATTAAGCAGTAGGTGATTAAATTGAAATTGTGGGGAGCGTTATTAATTATAGTGGGAACTAGCAGCATTGGTTTTTTTATGGCTGGACAAATTGCTTTAAGACCCAAACAATTACAGCAGTTAAAAACAGCTTTAGAAATGTTGAAGACAGAAATAGATTATGGTTTTACCCCTTTACCTCAAGCTTTTAAAAGATTAGCTAATAATTTAGCATCTCCAATAGCTAATATATTTATTGTAGCACAAAATAAAATGGAGCAAGGGTTAATAGCACAGGCAGCTTGGGAGGATGCAATTTTAAAAATTTTCCCTGAGACTGCTTTGTTAAATAGAGATAAAAATTTATTGTTAGAGATTGGCTATAATCTAGGTAATTCTAATAGTTTAGATCAGATTAGGCATTTAGATTTGGCCCAGGAAAAAATAGAAACCCTATATTTAGAAGCAGTTCAAGAAAAAAAAGATAAAGTTAAATTATGGCGTTATTTAGGAGTGTTAGGAGGTTTATTAGTTGTAATTATTATTGTTTAGGAAGGGGCTCGTGATGAATATCGATTTAGTATTTAAAATTGCTGGGCTGGGAATTTTAATTTCAGTTTTTAATATGGTTCTTAAACAAGCAGGAAAAGAAGAACAAGCACAAATGTTAACCCTAGTAGGTGTAATTATAGTATTAATGGTAATTATCCAATTGATTAATCAGCTATTCACTAATGTCCGCAGTATTTTTGGATTTTGATTTAATAGTGGGAGGAATTAATTGTGGAGATTATTCAGATAGTAGGTTTGGGGATAATTGCTATGATTATGGCTGTGGTAATTAAACAATATAAACCTGAGTTTGCTGTGCAGTTAAGTTTATTAGTAGGAATAATAATTTTTGTATTAGTATTGGGTAAAATTTCTGTAATTATTAGTGTTTTGAAAAGGTTAGCAGTTAGAGCACAGTTAGACTTAATTTATTTCCAAACTATACTAAAGATAATTGGAATTGCTTATATAGCCGAGTTTGGAGCACAAATTTGTCGTGATGCTGGAGAAGGGATTATAGCTACTAAAATTGAATTTGCAGCTAAGTTATTAATTATGGTATTAGGCATTCCAATTATGTTAGCTATTTTAGAATCTGTAATGCAATTACTTCCTTGAGGTGGCTAAATTATGAAGCAAATAGTTTTAATGCTAATTCTAGTTTTATTAGTTACTTGTCCGGCATTAGCAGAATTAGAACAAGAAACTATTAATAAAGAGCAGCTAATGCAGCAAAAATTAGAGCAGCTAGATTTAAATGATTTGAAACGAGAAGTTAATAAGCTAAATCAGCGTACAAGTAATTATTTACCTGAATTAGAGAGCAAAGATATAATTAATTTATTTAGTCAGCAGAACTTAAAAATAAAGTTAACTACAATAGCTAAAGGGTTGTTTAGGTATTTTTTTGATGAACTAATAATTAACTCACAATTATTAGGAGAATTAATAATCTTAGCTTTGATAGTAGCAGTATTAAAAACATTTCAGTTTAATTTTGCCCATGCAGAAGTCAGTAAGTTAGCCAATGGAGTTATTTATTTAGTCTTAGCTATTATCGCACTTAATTCTTTTAAAGTTGCAGTAGTGATTGCTAAAACAACTATTACTGATATGGTAGATATTATGAATGCTATATTACCTTTGTTATTAACTTTATTAGTTAGTTTAGGAAATATAACTTCAGCAACTTTATTTCATCCAATTAGTTTTTTAATTGTCAATGCTTTAAGTGTTATAGCAGTTAAAGTAGTTTTTCCTCTGATTTTTTTAGCTGCTGTTTTAGATATAGTTAATAATTTATCTACTCATTATCAAGTGACAGGGTTAGCTAGTTTGTTTAAACAGTTGGGAATAGCATTATTAGGAGTGACGATGACAATATTTATGGCTGCTGTAGTAACTCAAGGAACAATTGCTACTGTAAGTGATGGGGTGACAATTAGAACAGCAAAATATTTAACTGGTAGCTTTATTCCTATTATTGGTGGTTTTTTAGCTAATGCTTTAGATATGATTGTAGGAGGTTCTTTGTTAATAAAAAATGCTATAGGGATTTTTGGAGTGTTAATAATCTTGATTTTTTGTTCTTTTTCTTTAATTAAAATTGTGGCTTTGTTTTTTATTTATAGACTGGCAGCAGCAATTATTCAGCCAGTTAGTGAAGAAAGACTTGTGGACTGTTTAAATCGCTTAGGAAATAATTTGTTATTAATATTTACTACGGTTGTAGCAGTAGGGATGATGTTTTTTACAGTGATTATTATTTTAGTGGGGACAGCTAATTTTGTAGTTATGTTGAGGTGATTGAGATTGATAATTTAAGAGATTGGGTTAGAAATATAATTTTAATTGTGTTATTTGCTAGTTTTGTTGAAATGTTATTACCAAATAGTAAATTTAGAGGATATATCAGAGTAGTAATTGGTTTTTTTGTAATTTTAGTGATTATGGGTCCTATAATGGATTTATTAAATTTTAAAGGAAGCGAGTTAGATTTGAGCATTATTGAGCAACAGCAAAATCAAAATTTAAACGAGATTATAACTACAGG
The DNA here is from genome assembly GCA_051746525.1 of Bacillota bacterium. Classification (GTDB taxonomy): domain Bacteria; phylum Bacillota; class Halanaerobiia; order Halobacteroidales; family Halobacteroidaceae; genus Halanaerobacter. Next base: position 2,931 of record JBNJFD010000152.1, read on the forward strand.
TAAGCAGTTAAGGATTCAAGAGGTTAAACGAGCCCAAGAAAAATATAAAAGAAAATTAGCTAAACAGATGGAAGCAGTAGTCAAATTGAATTCTGATTTTAAAAAAGCAGCGATAGATGTTGTAATAGATGAAAATAATCAAATAAAAGAAGTAATAATTGATACTAATTCATTAGAAATAACTCCTGTGCAGGTTAATATCAATGAGCCTGAACCAAAAAACAACAAATTTGAACAACAGCAGAAGAATTTAAAAGATCTGCTGTTAAATTTATATGGACTTAAAAAAGAACAGATTATATTTCAGTGACTATATTTGAGTTTTAAATAGTTTGAAATCTAAATTGAGGTGAGAAAAGAGTGGAAGAAAACAACAAACAAACTTGGCACCGCTATTTATTTGCTGACAAGAGAATTTTGAGTGGGGAAAAATTCAAATTACTTAGGTATTTAATTATTTTAGTATTAGTAGGAGTTTTTTTTATGTTAATTGCAAATTCGTTAGGGAGTGAAAAAGAAGCAGCTATAATTAATAGTAGTGAGCAGATAAATGAAAATGATTCTGAGCAGTTTGATTATTCTTTGGAACAAAAGATGGAGCAAAACTTAAAGATGATTTTAAGCCAAGTTTCTGGAGTTGGAGAGGTAGAAGTAAATATCACTTTAGATACAGGACCGGAATATGTTTATGCTCGTGATGATGAAGATTCAGCTAAAGAAATTGTTGAACAGGATAAAACAGGAGGAACTAGAAAGACTGAGCAGCATGATTATCGGAGTAAAATTGTTGTTTTAAATCAAGGTGGAAAAAATGAAGCTGTAGTAAAGAAAAAGATTGAAGCAACAGTAAGAGGGGTATTAGTAGTAGCAGAAGGAGCTAATAATTCCTATATTAAAGCGGAATTGATTGAAGCTGTGAAGGTGGGGTTAGGGATTGGTAGTCATAAAATAAAAGTATTAGCAAAGGAAGGTAGAGATTAGAATGATTAATATAATTGCAAATCAAGAATTTAAAAGAAAAGTGGGTTGGTTTTTAGTTTTGATGCTGTGGGTAGGGATGGTAACTGCTGTAATAACTAATGAATTAGGAACAGAAGACCATCTGGCAGAGGTTTCTTCTGCAGAAGGTCATGGTCAAGTGAGTAGCCGTGAAGAAAACAATTCTGATAAAGTTGAGGTTACAACTAGTTCTCGGCAAAGTTTAAACTTGTCCCAAGGAGAACAACAAACTAAAAAGAAAGACAAAGACTTTTTTGTTGAATATAGAATTGAAAGAGACCAGGCTAGAAGTGAACAGATTAATTTGTTGAGGGAGATGATTAATAATCCTAATTCAGATAAAAAAGTAAAAACTCAAGCCCAGTCACGATTATTAGCTATTACTAATAATATAGAACAGGAAATGGAAATTGAGAGTTTGATTAGAGCTCGCGGTTATCAAGATGGAATTGCTTTTATTCATAATAATTCAGTAGAAGTTATAGTAGCTACAACAGGTTTAACTCAGGAAGATGTAGCTAAGATTGGTAATATTATAACTAATACTACAGAAATTGCTTTGAAGAATGTGACTATTATCGAGAAACAGCTTGAATAAAATTGACAAAGCAGCTAAAAAAAGATATAATTATTTAAAACCGAATAAACCATGCTCAGGTTTGAAGAACATTAGCCTGAGTTTT
>JBNJFD010000153.1:0-4581 GCA_051746525.1 Bacillota bacterium
GTTGTTGTTGTCTTCCCATGATCTACGTGTCCAATTGTTCCAATATTAATATGCGGTTTCGTTCTTTCAAACTTTGCTTTTGCCATCTTTTTTCCCCCCTGAATTATGTATTCTAAAATTGGAGCCCACAACCGGATTTGAACCGGTGACCTCATCCTTACCATGGATGTGCTCTACCGCCTGAGCTATGTGGGCCAAATATATAATAATAAATAAGCTAGGCGACATCTCACCCCTCCTAGCTTATATTTTGACCAAAGCTACATTTAAAATACTTTCTAAACAACAATATCATTATATGATTTTTACTTTTAGAGGTCAAGAATTACTTTAAGTTTACGTTTAACTTTAACACTTAAATCCCCTTTTCTTCTAATACTTCTTCTAACTTTCTTTTCACTCGCTGCAAAGCATTATCAACAGATTTAATATGGCGCCCCAAATTCTCAGCTATTTCTTGATAACTATGCCCCTGCAGGTATTCTTGTAAAACTTCTAATTCTAGTTCACTCAGCATATTCTTTATATTAGTTTCTAAACTATTATACACTTCATCACTAACAACTAATTTTTCAGGGTTGTCTAATTTACTCCCTTCTAATATATCTAATAGAGTTCGATTAGAATCTGAGCTAAAAAGCGGTTTATCCAGGGAAACATAGGAATTAAGAGGTTGATGTTTTTGGCGGGTAGCTGTTTTGATAGCTGTAATAATTTGTCTAGTAATGCATAATTCAGCAAAAGAAAAAAAAGAAGCTAACTCTTCTTCCTTATAATCTCTAATTGCCTTATATAACCCAATCATACCTTCCTGCACAATATCATCACTATCGGCTCCAATTAAAAAATATGATCTAGACCGTGCTTTAACAAAATTCTTATATTTTTTAATCAAGTACTCAATAGCTAGCTTGTTCCCTGCCTGAGCCAAACTCACTACTTCATCATCTGTCATCTCTCGATAGTCATTATAGTCCTTTAACTTAGCACTCAATCATAATCCCTCCACCCTGTAGGGCATTAAATCTATCTTCTATTATAACTCACATAATTCTCTTACGTCAAGAAATAATGTCCAGCAACTTTTTCCTTAATCTTAATTATTTTCAGGGCTGGCCTTTATAATTTTTTTAATTGGAGGATATATATCTTCAGAAATCAATTCATTTTCCACTACTGCAGATCCATTTTTTATTATTCTCCGTGTTGTTACTTTATAACCCACTTTTCCTTTTTGAATTATTTTTTTAACACCCTGAGTCAAACTATTATCTGACTTCTCCACTACTTCTGGATCTATAACTTGGGGAGCAGAAGTAATAACTTTAACATTAATCCCAGGGTCAGTTCCTAATATAGTAACTGTTAGTTGCTCCTTAACTACTTTAGAAATGACCATAATCGGCTTAGAAAAATTATTTTTAAATTTAAAATCTATTGATCCATAATAAACTGCTGCTCCACGTCCTAAAGGTACATAATTTACAGGACGAGAATGATTTTTTCGGTCTATAACTTCTAGTCCAGCAAATAAAGCTGAGTTATATAAAGTAGATGAAACTTGACAAACACCACCGCCTACTCCTGTCACAAATTCATTATTAACTATTTCTGTGGCTTCTTTAAATCCATTTTTTTTAGTTCGAGGTCCTACAGTTTTATTAAAAGAAAAAATTTCTCCTGGTTGTAGAACTGTACCACTTATTTTTTTCGCTGCTATTTTGATATTCGTAGCTCGTTTTCCATCTACATTATCAAAATAAGTCGTATGAGTAGCAAGAATATTATGCAAATTATACTTTTGGATTTTTTTCAACCTAGAAGCCGAACCCTTTCTTACTCCAACTATTGTAGAAAAAAGTATAAGTAATAATAAAATAGTAATTGTTTTTTTATTCATCTTTATCACGCTTCATTTCTTTGGCGTAGAGACTCATAGATTAAAATTCCTGCTGCCACTGATGCATTTAAAGACTCAATTTGTCCCTTCATTGGCATTTTAACTAAAAAATCACATTTTTCTTTCACTAATCTCCGCATTCCAGAACCTTCACTGCCAATTACCAAAGCTAAAGAACCTGTTAAATCAGCTTGATAGCAGCTCTGTCTTGCTTCTAAATCAGCTCCGGCAATCCAAAACCCAGTTTCTTTTAACTGTTCTATAGTTCGAGCTAAATTAGTTACTTGAGCTACAGGCAAATATTCTACTGCACCAGCTGAAGCCTTAGCTACTACTGGAGTAAAACCAACTGCTCTTCTTTTAGGAATTATCACTCCATCTGCACCTGCTGCTTCAGCAGTTCTTAAAATCGAACCAAAATTATGAGGGTCTTTAATTTCATCAAGCAAAATCAAAAATGGGTTGTCAGAATTTAACTTAGCCTGCTCTATCAAATTATCCAAAGAATAATATTTTAATGCTTCTGCAAAAGCAATTACTCCCTGATGAGCATGGGATTTAGCTATATTGTTTAGATCATCTTTAGTAACTTTTTCTAGCGGCACATTATTTTGTTGAGTCAAATTATATATTTTATCAATCACTTGCCCTGTAGCAGACTTTAACATTAAAACTTTTTCTACTTTTCTTGTCCCTTTTAACAACTCAATAACTGGATTTCTACCTTCTACCTTAGCCATCTAATCCCTCACTTTAGTTTTTTAAATAGTTTGTTTTTTATAATATTAATTCTTGTACTATTAATATACTATTATATTTTAATTAATTCAACTCTAGTCATTTTTAATTACTCTAAAAATCTAGACCTCATTTCTTGTTGCTGCCCACAACTTAATTTACCCTCTTTACATGTCCCATAAACACAAGATGGCAGAGCTTTCTCATATAATATACTAGATAAATTTCTCAGTTCTAATAACTTCTTAGTAGATAACTCTCGAATCTCCCATTGAGCATTGAAACAAATTCTTTCTGCTAACATTTCCTGATCAATTCTAGCATTCGTTGACATAATTAATTTAATCTGATCGCAATTTAATAAAAACGGTAGAGCTTTATCTAAACCATACTCTCGATAAATATCCATTCTAAATTCTTTAATCTGAGCAGCTAAATCTAAAAATTCCTCTTCAAATTGACTGTCTTTAATAGTTGGCGGTACTAGCGGAGTGCGTCCTTCTAAAATCAACTTTTCTAAACCTTCACGATAGTTTTCAGATAATCTATGTCTAATCTGCTGATGGTAAGTTACCATGCTGCACATCATAGCAAAAGTAGTTCTCGCTTGTTCAGCTATGCTTTCATGCCCATAACCCAACACTCGTTCTGTTAAACTCTGCGCCTTTTTTTTAGCTTCAGCACCCCATTCTTTTAATTTAGCACTTGGTGTTTTAGCAGAAGTACTAGTTGCAGCACCTAAACCCACTTTTAAATCTAAATTATCAAAATTACTCACTAGGATCATCTTATTTTCAGAATTCAATTGAGCAAAATCTTCCTGATAAAGTTCAGCTACCACATCTTGATTGTAATTATTATTCTTAGTTGTTGGCAGTAACTGCACGATAGTATCTGGTAATAAATTAATCATTTCCTCTCTCATTTCTTTAAAAATAGCATCATATTGTTGGTCAAAAAACAAAGAAAATAAATCATATAATTTATTACCAGTCATTGCCACTGAAATATTAGTTTTCGTAGCCAAAGGTAATATATATCGTGCATCTTCAATTGGTATCCCATATTTATAATGCTCTATTTTTGGTCTCCCTTTAAATTCTCCTTCTTTAAGCTGAGACATTTTTTCATAGAGTTTAAAAGACTGCTCTAATAATGATTGAGCTTGTGCATTATCTGCTGTTGATAAGTCAGGTAATTGATAAGCATCTTCTGCTAGGGAAACATAACGTTGACTCTGCTGCACATAAGAATCTTTTAACTCACATAACAAAGTACTTTGAATGCGATTAATTTCTTCTGCAACAAAAGAAATATTAACTGTTTTCAAAGCTTCTTTAATCGCTGTGCGGTCTAACTCATTAATATTAATATTATTCTCTTTAATCCAGCTTTTTATTTTATCTAATCCTGTTTCTTCAAAATTACTAATCTGCATACTTAATTCCCCCGTTTTAATTTAGCTAAAATCTTCTTGTTCTAATACCCGTTTCATCAACACACATAATTCTGATAGTCTTTCTTTTTCTTTTTTTAAATATAAGAACCCTAATAATGCTTCAAAACCAGTACTATAACAATATTCCTGCGGATCAGCATTACTAGGAATATTAGTTTTGCAATTTCTACCGCGCCGCACAATAGATTGTTCTTCTGTTGTTAACTCATCCTTTATCCGTTCTAATAGTTCAAATTGAGCTGATGCATTAACATATTTCACAGTTTGATCATGTAAGGCATGACCTTTACCTAATTTTCTCTCTAAAACTAAACTTCTAATAAACATTTCATAAACCCCATCACCAATATAAGCCATCACTTCCGGCGACAACAGCTTAGGTCGATCAGGAAATTCAATTATTCCTTCAAAAAACATTTATCCGCCTCACTTTCTGTTTAGACTTGGCACTGCCAAGTCTCTACATAATTGTTACTCATTACTC
>JBNJFD010000154.1:0-4544 GCA_051746525.1 Bacillota bacterium
GCTTCATCAAAGGGCAGAAAATAAGAAATTACTGTTTGAGCATCATCTAAAAAATCCTGCGGCATAGCATGCGTTGGTCTAACAGCTTCTTTTAACTCAGCAAACATCTCATCATTAGCATTAGCAAATTTAACTATTGGTGTTTTCCAGTTAGTTTCTATTTCTTCTTTTTCTGAATACTGTTTCACATATTGTTTGATTAATTTCTTTATTTGTTCTTTCAACTTAATGCCTCCTATCAAATACTAAATTCCTTATCCTTAACATACTCATACCCCAAAGCAAATAATTCATCGACATGCTCGGATTCTAAAAAATTATATTCCTCCACCCCTTCCGGCTGAATATATAAGTCACACTCATTTTTGACATCAATTTTATCCCCAATTACACTCAGCTCAAAAGTTCTGATGGCTATATCAATTAAATTATCTATCTCTTCTTTCTCTTTTATGGGCATAATATTAACTACTATTAATTTGTCACATTTCTCTTTTAAAGGTGCAATTGCCATATTGTCCAATAATCCACCATCAACATATAACTGCCCTTCAATCTCTACAGGTGCGAATAAGACTGGAATGGAAGATGAAGCTTGAATCACAGGAATTAGCTCCCCTTTATTTTTGTATTCCACCTCTCCACTATGCAAGTTTGAAATTGCTACATAAAAAGGTAATTCTAAATCCGAAAACTTTTTTGCTGTTAAGTGTTGTTCTAAATTCTGCTTCAAATTATCTAGATTAAGTAACCCTTTGGTAGGTATATTCACCTTAGCATAATCGGTAAACTTATTTTTTTTCATCAACTTCATCACTTCTTTAGGTTTCATTCCTGCTGCAATAAATACTCCTACTATGGAGCCAGCACTGACTCCTGAAATTACATCTGGAGTTATCCCCTGCTCTGCTAAAGCTGCTAAAACACCTAAATGCACAAAACCTCGTGCACCTCCACCGCCTAAAGCTATCCCAATTGTTTGATTGCTCATTATTTTTTCTCCTCTTTAATATAAATACTATTATTAAACTAAACTACTGTATAGGTTTTATAATAATCATTACTACTTTTCTATCTATGTAATTCTTGCTAAATCAGATAAACCCTTCATAAAATACTAACTTTGTTGTAAATTTCACACTATTAGCCTGAATTATTCAAAAAATAAAAAGACAGCCGAATTGCTCCGACTGACTTTTAGATACGCTATTATAGTTTTAATTTTTATAATCTCCTGTGAACACTTCAGTAGCAGGACCGCTCATATAAACATGATTGTTTTGAGCCCATTCAATTACTAAGTCGCCTCCTAATAAGTGCACTGTTATCTTTCTATTTGTATAATCATTTAAAATTGAAGCCACTGTAGAAGCACAAGCTCCTGTACCGCAAGCTAAAGTAACACCTGCTCCTCGCTCCCATACTCTCATTTCTATCTCTTCTTCATTTACTACTTCTATAAATTCAACATTAATATCTTCTGGGAATAACTCATGAGTTTCAATTTGCGGGCCAATTTCTGTCACTGGCGCTTGGTCTGCATCCTCTACAAAAATAACACAATGAGGATTGCCCATAGAAACGCAGGTTACATCAAATTCTTCTCCAGCAACATATAACGGTTCTTTAACTACCTGCTGCCCTGCCTCGCCTTTCATTGGGATTTCATCTCTTTTAAGGCGCGGTTGGCCCATATCAACTTTAACTAACTCAACTGCTCCTTCTTCTAAAATCAACTCCGGCTTAATAATTCCTGCTAAAGTTTCTATGTTTAAACTAGTTTTAGTAGTTAACTCTCGTTCATATAAGTATTTAGCAAAACATCTAATGGCATTACCACACATTTCAGGTTCACTGCCATCAGGATTGAAAATCCTCATTCTAAAATCTGCTTCTTCTAGTTCTGATGGTAAAACTAATACTAGTCCATCTGCTCCAATCCCAAAGTTTCTATCACACATATCTTGGGCCAATTCAGACGGGTTTTCTACTGTCTCCTCTAAACAATTAAGCAATACAAAATCATTCCCTAGTCCATGCATCTTAGTAAACTTCACTACTTTATTCCTCCTTGAATTATTATATTATAAGATTATAGTTTTACTTACCCAAATAAATTGCCTACTTTTTTAGCTGGTTCAATAGTAGATACTGCATGTTTGTACACCATTTGCTGCCCTTTATCTGATTCAACCATAATAATAAAATCATCAAATCCTTCCACAGTTCCTTTTAAGCGAACCCCATTAACCAGATAAATGATTACTTGTATTTTCTCTTTACGAACATGATTTAAAAACTTATCTTGAATCTTGATTTTATTCCCCACAATTTTTCCTCCTTTTGTTTATATTTCATCTACTTTAATTTTTTCTATACAATTCCTCTTTTTCCTGCTTTAATTACACTTTATATATTAGTCTAACATTAATTTCAAAAAATTAAAAGGCTATTTTCCTCTCTTTTTTAGAATTAAAGAAATTAAAAAAGTAGAAGCGATTATTATCAGCGCTAGCCGCCAATTAAGGTTTAAACTAGCCGTTAAAGAAAATACTGCTACAAACATTGTACCTGTTTGGCCTAAATAATTAATATAATTATCACTGCTAATATGTTTTTCTCGATAATAATCTATATAATCATCTATAGTATGGATAAATAAAATAATTAATAAACTAAATAAAAATTGTTGAGCTTCTAATAACATTAGCCCTAATGCTAATAAAACAATTATTTCTTGATATGATTTCAAACCTCTAGTTGCCTTACTTTTATTATTTCCCATTCCTACAATGTAACTAGACCAAAATAAAGCAATTGCTAATTTATAATCACACAACACAGCTAAACTAAATAATAACAATGTATAGGGGACAATTCTTCGCTCATACTTTGCTGCTAAAGTATAATTATTATTTAATTGATCTAGTTCCTGGTCTAAATAATCATCCATTAGTTTTATCACTAAGCCAGTACACAAAACAGCTAGGCTAGTTTGTAATATATCAACCACCCCCTAACATTATTAAATGCTTGTTTCCTATCTACTAGTTAATTATATGTTAGAGAGACCCTTAGATATGTTCAAAAATTAAAAAGCAGCCGCAGATTGAAACTCTACGACTGATAATAGTTCGCTATATATTTATAAAAAAACAATCTTTTCTAGTTCAAAACTTCAATTTAATCATTAGAGCAATATTGCTGACACAAGAGCAACACTTCTGCATTAGATTTGAAAACTTGCTGGTTTAAGATCTCATTAACTAATTGATAATCATTACATAACTCAAATTTGCAACAAACATCACAAATATAAGCATCTACAATACTGCAGTAAACATACTCCTCATGCTCATTATTTGAACAGGAACAGGCGCAACATTCAAAATCAATGCTACTCTCTTGAGCAATACTGATGGGTTCATCTTTTCCTTGTTCTAGTTTATTAATTAATTGGGCTACCTGCTCATTGATCTTAACCATTGATTACCCTCCCACTACTGATTTAATCTCCTGTTTAACATCAGCAACTAAATCTTCAAATTGATAATCTCCTACATCGAACCACTTTATTTTATCATCTCTTTTAAACCAAGTCAATTGCCGTTTAGCAAAATGTCGAGTATCACGTTTAATTAATCTAACTGCTTCTTCTAAGTCATACTCTCCTTCAAAATGTTTAATCAATTGTTTATATCCTAAAGCCTGCATAGAGGTTAATTCTAAATCATAACCCTGCTGGTATAAACTCTTAACTTCTTCTAACAGCCCTTGTTCCATCATTATATCAACTCGTTTGTTTATCCGCTCATATAACTCTTCTCGCTCTCGATATAATCCAATTTTAACTGCTTCATAGCGTGGTGGTCTCTCTTTAGCTTTCTCTTTGAAATGCGTTGTAGTCTTCCCCGTTTGGCGATAAACCTCAATCCCTCTAATTACTCTTCTTATATCATTAGGATGTAATTTGTCAGCCAATTGAGGGTCAACTTCTTTTAATTTATCATGTACATGTTCGGTACCTTTTTCCTCTGCTTCTTCTTCTAATCTATTTCTTAACTCCCAATCCTTTTCCATATCGGGAAAGATAAATCCTTGAATTACAGATTTAACATACAGCCCTGTCCCTCCTACTAACATAGGAAGCTTTCCTCTTTGATCAATTTCAGGGATTAACTCATCAACTCTCTCTTGAAAATCAGCTACACTAAATTCTTGGTCAGGTTTTACAATATCAATCATATGGTGCGGAACTAACTTTTGTTCTTTAGTTGATGCTTTAGCTGTTCCAATATCCATTCCTTGATATATCTGCATTGAATCTGTAGAAATAATCTCTGCATCTAAATCCTGGGCCAACCGCAGTGACAATTCCGTTTTCCCTACAGCAGTTGGGCCTACTAGAGCAACTATTTGCTCACGCACTATACCACTCCCTTACTTCACTGTTTTTAATTTAGCTTTTAACTATCAACTATCAATTGCTTTACTTCCCTGCTTTTGACTTTAATTATCCATTATTCATTATCAATTGTCAATTA
>JBNJFD010000155.1:0-4470 GCA_051746525.1 Bacillota bacterium
AAAGCCCTAGGGGCAATTGCCCCTAGGGCTTTGATTTAAAGAGAAAAGCTTAACTGCATGAGATCTACTTTAACTCGGTGCACCTCTTCTAATTCTGATTTCAAATCATCAATTTCTTCTTGAGAACCAGATAAAGTAAGAATAATCAAACCTTCTTCAGAACACTTATCTAGTGACTCATGTAATCCCAGCCTGGTTGCAATAATACAACCATTTTCTGTTAATATTTTTTGAACTTTAGGAGCAGCATCAGTTCGCTTGTCAATTAAAATTGCCATAATAGTAGAGCAATCCATTTTAACGCCTGCTTATAAAGCACCTAGACATAGTCTTTACTATAAGCAGGAACTTCACCACCTTTCTTTTTATATATCTTTTTCTGGAGCTAACTAAAAAACCCTTCATCAATAACAATTATTATTTAAATGATTGAATTATATTATACAAAAAGATAAATTCATTTAAATTAACAAGGTGAAATGATATTTATCTAGAATGATTATTAATAGATGAAAGTTATAAAAGGAGAGAAAAGAAAGATTAGACTTATAATAGTTTGTTTATCACAATGAAGTTAAGTAATTACTGAGGGGGAATAATAATGAAAATGATTGCCTTAATTGCTCATGATAAGAAAAAAGAAGATTTAATTAAATTTGCTAGAAAACATCAAGATATTTTAGACAAATATAAATTGATTGCCACAGGAACTACAGGTAAAAGATTGAATTTAGAAACTGAATTAGATGTAGAGAGAAAAGCGTCTGGACCATTAGGAGGAGATCAGCAAATAGGAGCAGAAATCACTAATGATAATTTAGAGGCAGTCCTTTTTCTAAGAGACCCTTTAACTGCTCAACCACATGAACCTGATGTTAGTGCTTTACTTAGAGTTTGTGACGTCCATAATGTACCATTAGCCACTAACTTAGCTACAGCTGCTTTAGTTTTAACAGGTTTGAAATCTAATTGACGAATCTATTAATTTATGCTATTATAATATAAGCTGTAGGGTTCAGTTGTAGATTTGTTACATATCTCTACAGTTTTTAGACTATTTAATTATTAATTTAAAATCAAATTGGAGGTGACTTAAATGGCATATACTATTAATGAAGATTGTATCTCTTGTGGACAGTGTGAACCTACTTGTCCTGTAGATGCTATCTCTGAAGGAGCTGACCAGTACGAAATTGATGGTGATACTTGTATCGATTGTGGACAATGTGCTTCTGCTTGTCCTGTTGATGCTATTGAAGCGTAAATAATAATGTGGCTAAAAGACCTCAGGAATTTTCCTGAGGTCTTTTTTGCATTTTAAGGATAATTAAAATGCGTATTTTAATTAAAAAGGATAATTTAGAACTATATTGAATAATATATATAGAACAAAGGAGAGTAAATATTTGCTAATTACTAAATTGACTGAGGTGGTACTTTGGAAACTACTATTGGATTAGCATTAGGTGCTGGTTCAGCTAGAGGATTGGCCCATATAGGAGTTTTACAGGCTTTTAGAGAACAAAACATTGAAATAGATTATATAGCTGGGACTAGTGTGGGGTCTATTATTGGTGGTTTTTATTGTGCGGGTGTTGATTTACATATGTTAGAAAGGTTGGCTACCCATCTGGAGTGGGATCATTTAACTGATATAACTTTACCGCGAGAGGGTTTAATAGCTGGAAATAAAATGAAAGAATTTTTTCAGATGTTAACAAAACAGAAAAAATTCTCTGAGCTAGAAACTCCCTTTGTAGCAGTAGCAACAGATATCGAAAGAGGAGAAGAAGTAGTGATAGATAGTGGTTTGGTAGCAGAAGGATTAAGAGCTAGTATGTCAGTACCAGGGGTTTTTGTCCCCTATCGACTAAATGATAAGCTATTAGTGGATGGAGCATTGCTAAATCGAGTTCCAACTTCTGAAGTTAAAGAATTAGGAGCAGATATTGTAATTGGAGTAGATGTGACTCCTAAATTAGTTAAAAAACGACAAGTTGAAGGTATTTTTGATGTAATTATAAATTCTATTGATATTATGCAGCAGGAATTAACTCAAAGCAAACGTTTAGATGCAGATTTATTAATTGTACCTAAAGTAGAGAATGTTGGAGCAACAGAGTTGTCTAAAGCAGAGGAATGTATTAAATTAGGTTATCAAGCTGCTCAAGAAAAGATTGGGCAAGTAAAAAAAATAATTAGCAGGAGGACTCAAAGTGAAGAATTTTATCAGGGAGAATAAGTTTTTATTAACCACCATTGCTCTGGTGATGATAGTAGCCTTATTACTACTTTATCCGATTAATTATTATGTTGTGTCACCAGGAATTGCTAAAGCAATTGCGCCGATGGTAAAAGTAGAGGGCCAAACTTATCCCACTGAAGGGGAAATTATGCTGACTACCGTTTCAATGAAACAGGCTAATCTTATTGACTATGCCTGGATTAAATTATTCAATCCTGAATTACGTGAGCTTCAATCTATGGATTTTTTGCCTAAAAATGTTAAGATGGAAGAATATTTTGAATTAATGGAAGAGATGATGAAAGAGAGTCAGTTGAAAGCTCAAGCTGTTGCTCTTGATAATTTAGGATATCAGCCGCAGATAACGGGAGGCGGTGTTAAAATAGTTCAGGTTTTAGAGAAAAGTAATGGTTATGGTAGATTAAAAGAGGGAGATATTATTGTTGCTGTAGATGGTGAAGAGGTGCAGTTGATAACAGAAACAGTGGATAAAATTCAGAATCGTGATTTAGGTGCTACAGCACAGGTTACAGTTAAACGGGAAACAGAAAAAAAGACATTTAAAATTAAGACTAAGGCACTAAAAGAAAATAGTACTAAGCCATCTATTGGTGTTTTAATCACACCTTATCGGCGCCAATATGATTTCCCAATTAAAATTAATATTAACGCCGGCAAGATAGGTGGTCCTTCTGCAGGGAGTATGTTCACTTTAGAAATATATAATCAATTAACAACTGCAGATATAACTAAGGGAGTTAAAATTGCGGGAACAGGGACAATTAGTTTAGATGGTAGTATTGGTGCAATAGATGGAATCCGGCAAAAAATAGCTGCAGCCGAGCAGGAAGGAGCTAAAATATTTTTTGTTCCTGCTGGGAATTGGAAGGCAGCAAAAAAGTTTAAAGATAAAAAAATTAAATTAGTTAAAGTGGCTGTTTTTTCTGAAATTATTAATTATCTAAAAAATAATTCTTTAGAAACTATTTAAAGTCAATAATAGGCTGCTGCTGATAATCAATATTTCCTTTTTTATGTTCAGGATTATTAGCAGCTAAGCGATAAAGGTTATTAGCCTTGATATCATAATGCAGCATTTTTTGCATTAGGTTTTGGGGTTGATAATTACTTTTAAAGTGATTGGCTACTTTTGAAACTAAAGGCAGACTGCCTTTAGTTTTAATTTGATGTAATAGTTTTTTTCCCTGCTGGTTGAAACCTAAAATCCTAAAGTACAGCGGACCTCCTGCTTGCTCAAATGCTTGTAAATCTTTAATTTGTAAATCAAGTAAAATATGAATTAAGATTCTTTGAATTCTAGTTTGAGTAAAACGTTTAGTTTTGATATTAGATATTAATTCTGACCAGGAGGTTGACTGCTCAGCAGCTGACTTAATTCGATTTTCTAAACCGCCTGTTACTCCTTCGTATTTTTTTAAATCTGCTGTTGCCATTCTTCTTAACAGGGTTAAGATTTGAAGTTCAAAATCTTGGTCAAAAATAGGACCTTTTCCTGCGGAGAATTCCTGCTGTAAAATTGTTGTAGTGGTTTTAGGCATTTTGCTTTCCAACTGCTGATTAATTAAAGAGTTATTTTGTCTTTTATTTTTTTTAATTGCTTTACGAATTGCTGTAGCACTAGCTATTGTTGTCAATTCTTCTGAATTGTAGTCTGCTCCTTCACGTTTAATTGTGAGGGGAGTAATTGAACTATTTAAGTTTGTTAAAGCTTTAATATATTCTAATCCTAAAATATTATTAGAATTTTGTAGAATAGTAGTTAATTCTGTTTCAGAAAAATCTGATTGTGGACTATGATTTTTAAAATAGTCTAACACAGCTTGTGCTCGAGCTTGAGGATAAGAACTGCCTGTAGCTAATTTCTTTTGAATTAGTTGACTTAACTGTTCTGGTTCTTGGGCCAGTAATTGCCCAATGTATTGTAAAGGTTCAATAGTTCCCAGCTCACTACCGAAGCAGAGGCAATCAACTATATTTGCAGCAGTTAATAATTTAACACTGCCTTGAGCAAAATATTCTGCACTGCGGGTAGAATAACTAATAGGAAGCTGAATAATCAAATCAACACCAGCTGCTAGGGCCATTTTAGTACGAGCCCAATGGTTAACTATAGCTGCTGTACCTCGCTGCAGGAAAGAACCGCTCATAATGCAAATAGTAGCATCAGCATTACTGTGAGCTATTGATTTTTGCAGATGAATGCG
>JBNJFD010000156.1:0-4448 GCA_051746525.1 Bacillota bacterium
TTAGTAAATGGCTTACTAAGTCATTGTGAAAATTTATCGGGGATAAGTGGAGTGAAAAGACCAGGTATAGTTCATAGATTAGATAAAAATACTACAGGAACTTTAGTAGTAGCTAAAAATGATAAAGCTCAGCAGAGTTTAAGTCAGCAATTTAAAAAAAGACAGACTAAAAAAATATATTTAGCTTTAGTTCATGGCAATTTAAAACATAAGAAAGCTAAGATAGATGCTGCTATTGGTAGAGATACTAAAGATAGAAAAAAGATGACCGTAACCAGTAAAAATAGTAAAAAAGCTGTGTCTAAATTTGAGGTACTGAAATATTATGAGGGATATACTTTAGTAAAGGTAAAATTAATTACAGGAAGAACTCATCAGATTAGAGTCCACTTTAATTATATAGGTCATCCTATTGTAGGAGATAAGTTATATGGACATCAAAAAAGCAAATTAGATGTTGACCGCCAAATGCTGCATGCTGAAGTTCTTGGATTTCATCATCCTGAAACAGAAAAATGGTTAGAATTTGAAGCAGAGTTGTGGCCAGATATGAAAAACACTTTAGCTAATTTAAGTTAATTTATTGACAAGGGATATTAAATTTGATAGTATTCAGTTAGTTTAGCTAAAAACTTATAAACAAATTTGTGAATAGCATTGATATTTAGGAGTGATTAATGGTGGAACTTAAAACAAAAAAAGAGTTAATCGGGTCTGAAGGTATTCGAAGAGCCTTAATTCGAATTTCTCATGAAATAATTGAAAAGAATGAAGGGCTTGATGATTTAGTTGTGATTGGAATCAGAACCAGAGGAGTTCCTTTAGCTGAGAGAATTACTGCTAATTTAAAAGATATTGAAGGTGAAGAGGTTCCTAATGGAAGTTTGGATATTACACTTTATCGTGATGATTTAACAACTATTGCTAATCAGCCAATTGTACATCAAACGGAAATACCATTTGATGTTAGTGATAAAAAAGTAGTTTTAGTAGATGATGTTTTATATACTGGAAGAACAGTGAGAGCAGCAATGGATGCTTTGATGGATTTAGGGAGACCAGATAATATTCAATTAGCTATTTTAGCTGATAGAGGGCATCGTGAGTTGCCTATTAGGGCTGATTATGTTGGTAAAAATATTCCAACGTCTAAACAAGAACTAATTAGTGTTAATTTAAAAGAAATTGATGGCGAAGATTCAGTTGTACTTCAAGAAAAATCTGAGTAATCTATAAATTTTAATTATGAAATCCTTTTTAAATTAGTCCTGTGAGACTAGTAAAAGGATTGTTTGCTGAATTTATGTGAATCTATACTACATATATTTAGTAGCAGTCTTTTTCCTTAGCTTTTACAGCTGGGGACTTTTTTATTTTTACAAGAAATAAATAACCTTAGGAGGAGATGAAGTTGATAAAAAAGAAATTACAAGAAAGTGATTTAAGTACATCTCGATTAGTGATTTTAGCAGTGCAGCATCTATTTGCAATGTTTGGCGCTACAGTATTAGTACCAAGTTTAACAGGATTAAATCCTGGAGTAGCTTTATTTACCTCTGGTGCAGGGACATTAATTTTTCATTTAGTTACTAAAGGACAAGTACCTGCTTATTTAGGATCCTCATTTGCATTTATTGGACCTATTATTGCTGCTAAAGATTCTTATGGCATCCCAGCAGCTTTATTAGGATGTTTTGCAGCAGGAATAATTTATTTTATCATGTCAATAGTTATTCAAAAGATAGGAACCGATTTTATTGATGATTATTTACCCCCTGTAGTAGTGGGTCCAGTAATTATGACAATTGGTTTAGGGTTAGCTCCTACAGCAAAAGATATGGCTATGAATAATCTGCCTATTGCTATATTTACTTTAGCTGTTACAATTATTGTTAGTGTAATGGGAAAGGGTTTATTTAAAGTAATTCCAATTCTGATTGGGATTATTAGTGGTTATATATTAGCTTTATTTACAGGAGTAGTTGATGTTTCTCCTATAATAAATGCTAGTTGGTTAGCAGTTCCTAATTTTAATTCTGTGTTTAATTTACAGTCTTGGGGTGATGGGATTTCTGCTATTGCTTTAATAGCTCCAATTGCAATTGTAACTATGGTAGAGCATTTAGGAGATGTATTAGCACTTTCTAAAACAGTAGATGAAAATTTTATTGAAGAGCCGGGTTTACATAGAACTCTAATGGGCGATGGTGTAGCTACTATGTTTGCTTCGTTTTTAGGCGGACCTCCTAATACTACTTATGGAGAAAACATAGGTGTCCTAGCAATTACGGGAGTTCATAATCCATTAATTATTGAATTAGCAGCAATTTTTGTAGTCGGAATTAGTTTTGTAGAAAAGATGGGAGCTTTGATTAGAACTATTCCGCAGTCAGTAATGGGTGGTATTGTAATTCTCTTATTTGGAATGATTGCTTCAATTGGTTTAAGAACTTTAGTAGAAAATGAAGTGGATTTAAGTCAGAATCGGAACTTAGTTATTGTTTCAACTATTTTAGTAATTGGAATTAGTGGTATTGTTTTTGAAATTGATTTTTTAGCTTTAACAAAAATTTTGAATTTAGACCAGTTTGCTATAGTTAGTAAATTTGCTGATGCAGTAAAAATAATTAAATTTGAAGGAATGGGCTTAGCTGCAATAGTAGGGATAGCAATTAATTTATTATTACCTCAAAAAAATTAATAACTTATTAAAACATCTTTATTTATAATTATAAATAAAGATGTTTTTTTATTATGAGAGGTCTTTTTTTCTAATAATGCAGGAAATTAAAATCTAATAGTTAATTAATAAACAAAGGGTAGCAATTATTACTAGAAAGGGGGGGAGAGGGCAATGGGGCAGCTAATGAAAAAATTAAAAAAATTTGATTTAATTTGGATTATATTAGCAACATATGTATTAATTAAAATATTATTTTTTTTACCTATAGATAATTTTTTGTATAATTTAGGTATTATATCTAATACTATGATTACTGATTATTTTGTTGAATTTATAATGGAGTTATTAATTGTTTTTATTTGTTTTAGTATTTTTTTCATATCTATTTATAATTATAGTATTGTTAAAAGTAAAGATAATTTGTTTATTGCAGTTGGGTTTTTATTTGCAGGAATTTTTAATTTAGGGCATACTATTTTATCTTTTCATGGTTTTTTAAATTATGGCAGCAGTTCAGAATTATTTTCTATTTATAATCGTTTAATAGTTGCTGTGGTATTGTTATTAATTTTAGCGTTTGAAAAAATAAGAAAAAATGAGGGATATTATTTTTGGGCAATAGTCTTGACTAGTTTGATATTCATTGTAAGTTTATTCACAATAATGAATAATTTATGGGTTGATTGGAATATGATTGCTAATATTGTAGGCATAGTTGTAATTGAAATATTAGCTTTAAATATTTTATTATATTTACAAGAATATTTTACTACTAATAACCCCCCATATTTAATTTTATTAAAAGGTTTAATATTTTTATTTATTGCTGAATTATTTTATATTAATGAGGTAGAAATTTTTAGTATAGGATATTTTATGTCTCAAGCAATTAAATTAATTGGTTATATTTACATATTCAAAAGTAATTTTATCAGGAAATTAATGGCTGGGATTTCTGCTCAAAATCAATTAGAACTTAAAAATACTAAATTGAAATTGCATCAAAATCGGATTAATGATTTAAGAGCACAAAGACATGATTTTAAAAATGAATTACAGACTATTTTTACTATGTTACAATTAGGGAAGTCTGAGAAAGCTAGAGATTATATTAGTAAGTTGCATTTGGATTTAGAAGATACTGCTTACAAAGCTCATTTAGACCATGAATTAGCTCCAGTATTAATTTCTAAGAAGCAGGAAGCTCAAGCTGAGAGTATAAAGTTCTATACGGATATTAATACTGATTTAAAAGATGTAATTATCCCAGAGAATAAAGTTTTGAAGATTTTATTTAATTTAATTGATAATGCCATAGATGCTATGAAAGAAATTTCTGCAGAAGAAAAATGGATTAATGTAAAGTTGTTTGATAAACAAGAATATGTGAAATTAATAGTTCATAACTCTAAACCAATTGTTTCAGATGAAATTTTAGATAATGTTTTTTCACCGGGTTTCTCAACTAAAGGGACTGATAGAGGTTTTGGTTTATATATTGTTAAGAGCTTATTAACTGATTATGGTGGAGATATAAAGGCTAAAAGTGAAGAGGGAGCAGGAACTAAATTTATTTGTTATTTGCCTAAAAAGAGCTAATTGCTAATAATTTATTGACAAATTATAAATTTTGTATTATGATTGAAACAACAATCAACTAAATTTCTCTTTTAATTTAGTCCTGTGAGACTATAAAAAGAGAAATTTTTAGGAAATTTTAGTCATACATAATTGAATAATAACCTTTAAACTAATCCAGTGAGAT
>JBNJFD010000157.1:0-4408 GCA_051746525.1 Bacillota bacterium
GGCTATTCAAGATGCTGTAGATTATCTAAAAGTGGGCGGTAAAATCTGTGTAATTAGTTTTCATTCGTTAGAAGATAGAATTGTGAAACATACTTTTAAAGATTTAGCTCAAGATTGTATTTGCCCGCCTAAACTACCAGTTTGCGGTTGTGATGAGCAGGCAGAAATAAAAATCATTACTAAAAGTGCAGTTACTGCTTCAGAAGAAGAACTAGCAGAAAATTACCGAGCTCGAAGCGCTAAGCTTAGAGTAGCAGAGAAAAAATAGAAGTTCTAAAGTAGAAAGCAGGTGAATAAAGTTGCTAATAAGTAGCCAAAAAAATAGAGACTACAATAAACAGCAATATAACAGTTCACGAAGCCAATCAACAACTACTGCGGATAATAAAATGACTAATTTTAAAACGATGTTAACTATTATTTTAATTATACTTGTAATTGTATTATTTTTTATTATGTATATTAATCAATATGTTCAGATATCTAGAAAAAGTCTTATGGTTGAAAAGCTAGAAGATGAAAAGAGACAATTAGAGTCTAAGCAAGAACATCTGCAGTTAAAAATTGCAGAATTAAAATCATTAGATAGAGTAGAGAAGATTGCTAAAGAAGAATTAAATATGGAACAACCTGATAATATTAATTATATTGTAATTAATCCTACTAGTGATAGTGAAAATCTTAAAGCAACTAGCAAAGACCAAGACAAGGAAGAAAACAACAAATTAGAAACTAAACAAGAAAAAGAAAAATTAGCAGATGATTTACAGGAAAGAATGTTCAACTGGGTTAATGATTTAACTACAGTTCAGGCAGGTACTTTAAGTGATTAAGAGATATCGGTAGTAGGGATTAATGAGGGGTGATGAAGATAGACAAATTAAGTGTAATTGTGCGCAAGCGGATTTTTACATTATTTGTATTGGTCTTTATTTGTATTATATTATTAGGGGTCAGAACTGCTTGGGTACAAGTTTTTAATAATAATAAATATCAAAATAGAGCTTTAGAGCAGAGATTAAGAGAAGTTAAGGTGGAGCCTAAGCGTGGTATTATTTATGATAAGAACAATGTAGAATTAGCTGTGAGTGCTAGTTCTGATACAGTTGTTGCTGCACCAAATGATATAGATGACCCAGAGTTAACTGCTCAAAAGTTAGCAGCTATTTTAGATATGTCTCAAAATGATATTTATAAAATAATTACTAAAAATGATAGTGCTGTTTATGTCCAGCGCAAAATAACTGAAGAGCAGACTAAAGAAATTCAAAACCTTGATTTAGACGGGGTTTATTTTACTGAAGAGAGTAAAAGATTTTATCCTAAAGGAGATTTAGCATCTCATCTATTAGGTTTTGCTGGAATAGATAGCCAAGGGTTACAAGGGCTTGAATATTCTTATGACCGTTATCTGAGAGGGAATCCAGGCAAAATTTCTATTGAAAATGATGCTATTGGACGTAAAATTCCAAATGGAATTAAAGATTATATAGCTCCCGATGATGGAGCTAATGTACATTTAACAACTGACCATGTTTTACAGTATTTAGCAGAAAGAGAATTAGATAAAACAATGCAAAAGCATGATGCTCAAGCTGCAACTATTATTATGATGAATCCTGAAACAGGCGGGATTTTAGCGTTGGCTAATCGCCCTGCTTACAATCCCAATAATTTTTCTGATTATTCAGCTCGGTTATGGCGTAATCGCGCAATTTCTGATACTTATGAACCAGGTTCTACTTTTAAAATAATTACAGCTTCTGCAGCTTTAGAGGAAGGTGTAGTCCATTCTAATGACAAATTTTATTGTCCTGGTCATATAGAAGTGGCAGGACAAACTATTAATTGTTGGAAAACAGAAGGGCACGGTAAGCAGACTTTTGCTGAGGTAGTAGAAAATTCATGTAATCCTGGGTTTGTTCAGGTAGGAGAAAGAATAGGGAAGGATAAATTTGATAAGTATATCCGAGGCTTTGGTTTTGGCAAAAAAACAGGTGTTGATTTACCTGGTGAAGCTAAAGGTTTATTATATACTTTAGATAAAACAGGACCTGTAGAATCAGCTACTATTTCTTTTGGTCATGGAGTTAGTGTAACACCGATGCAGTTAATTACAGCAGTTTCAGCAGTAGCTAATGATGGGCAATTATTGGAGCCTCATTTAGTACAGCAAATAAAAAATAAAGATGGAGAGATAGTTAAAGAATTAAAAACGCAGCAGGTAAGGCAAGTTATTTCTAAAAATACTGCTACTACTGTTAGAAAGTTATTAACTGGAGTTGTGGAAAATGGTTCTGGTGAAAAGGCAAAAGTAGAAGGTTATAAAGTAGGCGGGAAAACAGGAACAGCTAAACATTATGGTAAGAAATTATATGATGCTTCTTTTGTGGGGATGCTGCCTGCTGATGACCCTAAACTAGTTGCTTTAGCAGTAGTCTATGGGGTGGAAAGCCATCCTTACTATGGCTCTCAAGTAGCAGCACCTATTTTTCATAACATAGTTGAAGATGCAGTTCGTTATTTAGAAATACCACCACAAGATGAAGAAGATGATCAGGAAGAAGAAACTGAAAGTATTGAGCAAGTTAAAGTGCCTAATGTTAAAAATTTAACTCTTGAAGAAGCAGAAGAAGTATTAGTAAAAAGAGGGTTAGAGTTCAAATTAGAAGGTAGGGGCCAACAAATTGTAGCACAAGTTCCTAAAGCTGGAGTAAAGGTTAATGAAGATAGTACAGTAATCTTATTTTTCAAAGATAAAGAACAGCGTAAAAACAATTATGAAGTTACTGTTCCCAAACTCAAAGGAATGAATTTAAAAGAAGCGAGTAATTTATTAGCAGAGTTAGGAATTGAAATAGAAACTGTAGGAGATGGTGATTCAATTAGCAAACAAGAGCCACAGGCAGGTTTTACTATTGGCTCAGATGAGAAGGTTAAAGTTTGGTTGAGTTATTAAAGGGGGAGATGTTAATTAAATTACAAAAACTAATTGCGGAATTAGATATTAACTATCTAACTGGAGATGAAACAACTGATATTAAAGGAATTGCTTATGATTCTAGAGAAGTGAAAGCAGGAGATTTATTTGTAGCAATTACTGGATTTGAAACTGATGGACATAAATATATTGCAGATGCTATTAGTAATGGGGCTACTGCGGTTTTAGTAGAGCAGGAAGTTAGTGATTTAAAAGTTCCAACTGTTGGAGTTAAAGATAGCAGGTCTGCTTTAGCAAAAATAAGTGCTAAATTTTATGATTATCCTGCTCAAGAGTTAACAGTAATTGGTGTGACAGGGACTAACGGTAAAACTACTACTACTTATTTAATTGAAGGGGTTTTAAGCAATTTAGGATTGAATACAGGTTTGATTGGGACAATAAAAAACAAAGTGGGAGATAAAGAAGAATCTTCAAGCCGTACTACTCCGGAATCTTTAGATATTCAGCGGATGCTTGCTGAAATGCTAGAAGATGGGGTAACTCATGTAGTAATGGAGGTTTCCTCTCATGCACTAGCCTTAGATAGAGTATTGGAAGTTGATTTTGATCGTAAAATATTTACTAATTTAAGCCGTGATCATTTAGATTTTCATCATACTTTTGAAGAATATTTAGCGGCTAAATTAAAGTTGTTTACATCTAATAATCAGCCTTCAATTATTAATTTAGATGATGAAAGAGCAGGAAAAATCAGTAGTGCAGTTGAAGGAGAAGTTTTAACTTATGGAATTGAGGAAACAGCTGATTTCAGAGGAGAAAATATTGAGATAACTTCTACAGGTGTGCACTATGATTTAATAACTGCTGACAATAAATTAAGAATTAATTTAAGCTTAACAGGCAAATTTAATGTATATAATTCTTTGGCAGCAATTACTACTGTATCTAGCTTAGGATTTGAGCTAGCAGATATAAAATCAGGAATAGAAGAAATTAATGGTGTTCCTGGTAGGTTTGAAGTAATTGATTTGGGCCAAGATTACGGTGTAATTGTTGATTACGCTCATACTCCAGATGGGATGAAAAATGTTTTAAAAACTGCTCAAGAATGCAGTACTGGTGATGTAATTGTAGTCTTTGGCTGCGGAGGAGATAGAGACCGCAAGAAAAGAGCAATGATGGGTCAATTAGGAATTGAATTGGCTGATTTTGCAGTTGTAACTTCTGATAATCCCCGGAGTGAAAAACCTGAAGACATTATTGCTGAAATTGAAGCTGGAATTGAGGAATTAGAGCAGGATACTAGCGAGCAGTATCTAATTGTTGAAGAACGAGGAGCAGCAATTAGAACAGCAGTTGAACGAGCAGCAGCTGGAGATATAGTATTGATTATTGGCAAAGGACATGAAACATATCAAGATTTTGGTGATAAAGTAATTGATTTTGATGACCGCGAAGAAGCGG
>JBNJFD010000158.1:0-4406 GCA_051746525.1 Bacillota bacterium
AGAGATAAAACTTGAGATCGAAGGCGAAGATATTGAAGTTGATAGAGCAGTGATTAATAAACTGGCTGATCCCCTATCTCAATTTTTAAGAAGTTTAGTCAGTAATATTGAAAAACAAAATCTTTCAAAAAACAAAAAAAATATGGGTAAAATATCTATTAGAGCACATAAAACAGGTAATGAAGTCATAATTGAATTCGAAGATGATGGAAAAGAGATTAATTTAGAACAGCTGGAAGAAAAAATAATAAAAGAAAATCTTCTTTCTGAAGAAGAATTAAAGAAGATGAGTGAAGAAGAAAAATATAATTTAATTTTAGATAATAACATTTCTGCTGAAAAATTATCTAAAGCTACAGGCGAAAAAATAGCAGCAGTAAAAAGAGTCAAAAAAGATATTGAAGTAATCAATGGAGATGTTTATTTAAAGTTAAGTGAAGTTAATAATTTAAAAACAGTAATCACAATACCACTTAAATTTGCAATAACAGAGGCTTTAATGGTTAAAATCGACGGAGATTTATTTGCAATCCCACTTGAAATGGTAAATGAAACAAAGAGATTATCAAATTCGGAAATCAAAAAAGTAAAAAATAGAGAAGTGATAACATATCGAGAAGAAACTATCCCATTAATTGATAGTCATGATTTCCTTAATTTTGATGAAGAAGCTAAAAGTGATAGTTCAGCCTCTGAACTAGAAATAGTTATTGTAAATTCAGGCAAAAAAAATGCTGCTCTTAAAGTAGATGAATTATTAAATCAGCAGGATATAGTAGTTAAATCCATGGGTGAGCTGTTGAGCAGTGTTAAAAATATTGCTGGAGCTACAATAATCGGTGATGGAGAAATCGCTCTGATTATGGATGTCAGGGATATAGTATGAACAACATGAGCCAAGGGGGAATAAAAATGTCTAATTCAGATAATGAACTTTCAAATAATCAGTATATAACCTTTAATTTAGGAAAAGAACAATATGGAATTGAACTAAATGAAGGCAGAGAGATTTTAATACCTTCTGAAATAACCAGGGTTCCCAATACACCTGACTATGTAACTGGAGTAATTAATCTTCGTGGAAGAGTTATTACTATCCTTGATTTTAAAAATCTTTTAAGTATTGAAGAAAGTAAAAATAACAATGAGGCTGATAAAAGAATAATAATAACTACAATAGAAAATATAACTTCAGGTTTTATAGTAGATCAAATGCAGGGTGTATTAACACTGGCGGCTGAAGATATAGAAACTGAAAATAATAATGAAATGAATTCAGAATTTATAAAAGGGATCTATACTAAAAATGATAAACTAATACCTGTAATAGATTTAAAGAGATTAATTGCATCTAGAAAAGAGGCGATGTAAATTATAACTTCTAAAGAAAAAACAAATGAATATATATTATTTAAAACAGCAGATCAAGAATTTGCGATTGTTCTAGATAAAACTAGAGAAATTTTAGAGATGAACAATATAACTGTAGTTCCAGATTCTCCAGACTATATAAAAGGAATAACAAAACTAAGAGATGAGATAATACCAATAGTTGATCTGTCAAAAAAAATGAATTTAAAAAGTAAAGCAGATAGTAATAAAGTTATAATAGTTTCTATAAAGGGTATGACAGTTGGTTTATTGGTAGAAAAAATTGAAGAAATTGTGAAAGTTGATAAGATTGATAAATCAAATATCTTAAAAGCATCGCAAAAACTAAATAGAGATTTTATAAAAGGTATATTGACCATAAAAGAGAATTTGGTAATAGTGATAGATTTGGAAAGAATATTTAATGATTTATTAGAGAGTGCAGTAGAGATAGTTCTAGAAACTACTTGATAGCATTGTGAGTTGTTCAGTATAGAGAATAACTATATTAAAAGTTGGTGGGTGAAATAGATATGAAAATCAGTGATCATTTCGATTATGATAGGCTTAATGAATTGCTCGAAGGTTTTAATCAAGTAACAGGTTATGTAACTGCAATTGTTGATCTTGAAGGTAATGTTTTATCTAAATCAGGTTGGAGAGAAGTTTGTTCTGATTTTCATAGGGGCAATAAATGTACTGCAAAAAATTGCAAGAAAAGTGATACTATCTTAGCGAATAAGATGTCCAAAGGGGAAGACTATTATGCTTATAAGTGTTTGAATGGTTTGATTGATGTTGTTGTTCCAATTATTATAAAAGGAGAACATTTTGCTAATCTTTTTACAGGACAGTTTTTCT
Organism: Bacillota bacterium; assembly: GCA_051746525.1. Taxonomy (GTDB): domain Bacteria; phylum Bacillota; class Halanaerobiia; order Halobacteroidales; family Halobacteroidaceae; genus Halanaerobacter. The sequence continues at coordinate 2,233 of JBNJFD010000158.1, forward strand.
TGAAAGAACCATCATTGGATTTTTTTAAACAACAGGCAGAGCAATATGATTTTGATGAAAAATTATATCTTTCAGTAGTTAAAAAAGTGCCTGTTGTGTCAGAAACGGAAGTTAAAGCTACCATGAAAGTCTTAATTGATATAATTGAAATGATTTCAGATTTGACTATTGAAAAAATGGAGCAGCAAAAATTAAACAGGTTATTAGAAAAATCATATGAGGAACTAAAAGTAAGCGAAGAAAAACTTCGTGAACAAAAAGAAGAACTATCTGTTTCAAATGAACAGCTAACAGCTTATAATGAAGAAGTAATGGCGATGAACGAAGAATTAGAACAATCTTTTGAAGAAGTGAATTTACTCAATCAGAGGTTTGTAAAAATGATTGAGCTTGTATCAAATATGGAAGATAAAACACTGCTTAGTGAAAAAGATTTTTTTGCTGATTTATTAGAGAGCGCTGTAGAAATAGTTCCAGAAGCTGACTATGGAAAAATATGTATAATAGACAAGCAGGATAAATGTAAGTTTATAGATGCAGTTGGACATGATATTGAAATTTTAGAAAAAATAACTTTTGATCAGGACATATTAATAAATAAGGGGAATAAATTTGTAAATAATACTAAAAATTATTTTTTTGATATAGATTCAGTTGAGTTAGATAAAAAAGAAATCTTTTTAGAAGCATTAAAACCTATCAAAGATTCTCTTTATATAGATATTATAATAGATGGACAGACAGTTGGGAGAATGGGTTTAGATATTAAAAAAGAAAGCAGTAAAGAATTTAGTGATACTACTAAAAAAATATTAGAATCTTTTTCAACTATTGCTTCTTCATTTTTTGCTTTTAAAAGATTTGATAATCTGCAGACTAATTTCACCAAAGAATTATTAACTTCTATTATTAAAATTATGGGAATGTATGATCTTTATACTAAAGGACATTCTGAAAATGTGGCGAAAATAGCTGCAGCTATTGCCACTGAGATGAAACTTTCCAAACAAACGATACGAAACACTTACTGGTCAGGGTTGGTGCACGATATAGGCAAATTACTTATACCGCTTAATATTATAAATAAAAAAGGCAAACTAACTGAGCAAGAGTTTGGATTGATCAAAAAACATCCTGTCTGGGGAAGTAAAGCTTTAAACAGTTCTGAAACATTAAAACCAATATCTAAATATATACTGCACCATCATGAAAGGTGGGATGGCAGGGGTTATCCTGAAGGTCTAAAGGAAAATGAAATTCCTGTAATTTCTCAAATCTTAGCAGTAGCAGATGCCTGGGATGCAATGTTATCTAAAAGAGCTTACCGTAACTCCTTAAGTTCTGAAAAAGCATTAGAAGAAATTAAAAAGAATAAAGATAGCCAGTTTGCTCCTCAGGTAGCAGATGCCTTTATAAAAATTATCGAAGAAAATAAAATTGAACAGCTTGAAATAGGTGTCTTAAATAATGAAATTAATAATTCTAAAAAAGAAAAAAATATTTTACAAAAGAAAGAAGAATATGAAGAATTATTTAAAAAAGCAGAAGAGGGAATAGTAATTGTAGATGGAGATTTTGATGTTATTAGAGCTAACAATTATTTTTTTGATATGTTTGGCTATAACAGGCAGCAAATAGTAGGGAAAAACATAAAAAAAGTTGTTCCTGAAGATAGAATCAAAGAAACTGATAGTTATATTAAAAAAATAGCTCAAGGCGGGAATATTAACTCAGAAACTATCAGAAAAAAAGAAAATGGAGAAGTGATTAATGTTTCAATCTATGCTTTTCCTGTAAATTTAGACGGTGGTAATATGGGATATTATATTATTTACAGAGATATTACAGAGCTAGAAGAAACAAAAGTAAAATATGAAAATATTAAAGAGAGATATAAAACTCTTTTTGAAAATGAGAATACAGTTATGTTGATTATTGATCCTGATACTGCTGAGATAGTTGATGCCAATCCTGCAGCAGAAATTTTTTATGGTTGGAATAAAAATATAATAACTTCAATGAAAATATCAGATATAAATGTTTTAGATAAAAAAGAAGTAGAAAAAGAAATGTTGAATGCTAAAGCAAAAAATAGAAATTATTTCAATTTCAAACATAGGACAGCTGATAAGAAAATAAAAGATGTAGAGGTTTACAGCCAACCAATTCCTTTT
>JBNJFD010000159.1:0-4378 GCA_051746525.1 Bacillota bacterium
ATTACTTAAATCTAAAAAATATACCACTACTGTTGCCGATAGTAAAGCAATTAAATATGATGGCAATTCAGGTTTTACCTTGTTTATTATTATAATCAGGGCAATAGTAATTATACCCAAACTAATACTAACGCCGTTAACTTTTGTTAAATTGTTAACTATTGCATATATTTCTGTAAATAGATTAATACCTCCGTCAATAGAAATTCCTAAAAAATTCTGTAATTGCCCTACTCCAATCAATAATGCTGCTCCAGTAGTCAAACCTACTATAACTGGATGAGATATATAATTAACTAAATTACCTAATTTTAAAATTCCAAATAATAATTGAAAGACACCTACTAGAAAAGTAAGCAGCAAAACTGTTGTAAAATAATTAGAGCCATTTAAAGAATTTAAGTTACTAGCAATGGCCATAGCAACTATATTGGTAGGTCCTACTACCATATAACTAGATACACTAAATACAGTACCTAACAACATTGAAACTACAGAAGTATAAATCCCATATACAGGATTTACTCCGACAATTAAAGCATAAGCCATATTTTGAGGCAAAGCAATAACTGCTACCGATAAAGCTGCCAGTATATCTTTTTTTAAGAATTTAGCTTCGTAATTATCAATCATATTTATAAAATCTATCGATTTTATATGCTTTAAAACCTTGTTTTTCATATTTTCCCCCTAAATAAAAATTAGTAAATTCTTATTTTCTTGCAAGAATGATATCAATAATCTCAATCAATTACAAGGATGTTTTATAAATATCTGCCTTGTTTTTATTATTCTACTCCTAAATACAAATTAAAAAAGCGATGATTTTAAAATCATCGCTTTTCATTTATTAAATTATTAAAAACTGAATGTTCCAGAAACACTAACGTATTCTTCAGAATCTACAACTGCTTCTACATCAAATAAAGGTAGATTAATTCCTACCCCACCTGTATAAACTGCTTCATCCATATCACTTGAATCATAAGCGCCTGCTCGTAGAGAGAGCATACCAAATCTACCTTCAGCACCTACTCTTTTAATATTTGCTCCATCTTCAGGCATTTCTAAGTCAGCAGCAAGGCGAGCTGAAAAATAGCTAACTACAGGAAACTTAAATGTAGCTCCTGCTCCAAGAGTAGTAGTTCTCTGTAAAGCAGCTGTTTCCATATCCATAGTATTAACAATGTTTTTAAAGGAAGCTCCTGCTTTAACATTTAAAGTATCAGTTTCTGTTAATGTTCCTAAAAAACCTATGTCAGCACCAAGGCCATTATCATCATCTTCTGTATGAATAACATGATCTTGTCCTTGTCCATCTGTTGTTTCAGCTATATCTTGGCGAGCATATAAATATTTCCCATTAATTCCCACAGCTAATGATCCTAAAATTGGTGGATCAACTAATTTAGTGCCCCAACCAACAATACCTTGCCCAGTTAACACATTATCAGCTGTTCCTATTGGATATTCAATGGTCCCTTCTTCTGGTCCTGTTGCATTCTTTTTTTCTCCGGTAAATTCAAATTGATTGTCAAACACTCCTGCTACCGCAAATTTACTCAAATTAAAAGCTACAATCCCATTCAAATTTGCAGTAGTATCAGCAGGTAATTTTAAATTCTCTAAATCTTCATTTGTAACATTACTTTTATTCGCTAATCCCTCTACATCATCAATAAAATCTGCAATATTTTCTAAATCATCTTGGTCAGCTTTGCCTCCTACACTAGTTTTCCAACCTACTAAACTAGCTTGAGTTAATCCAGCGGGGTTCCAATAAATTGCACTAGCATCATCAGCAATAGCAGTAAAGGCTCCGCCCATTCCATAAGCTTTAGTTCCATATTTGCTTACACTACCATAATCACTAGCAGTTGCTGGAATAGCCGTTACTAAAACTAATCCCAACACCATTATTAAACCAACATATTTCTTCATTTTTATCGCCTCCCATTATGAGAATATAAATCAAAACTATTAAATATAAGAACTGACGCAAAATATATTATCAGTTATTATAAGTATTCAATATTCTTACTGCAATCCCTCTTTTCATCTAAAATCAAAATTGTTTACAGCAGAGATTAAATAGAAAAATGAGCGAATTAAATCGCCCATTTAATTAGTCACTATTGTTGCTCCTTCATTTGTAGGTTCTGTTACTAAATATCTGGCCTTAATATTTTCAGCAGCAAATAACTCTACCATTTTTTGCCCAATTTCTTCTTCATCTTTTAAGGTTAAAGCAATTACTGTGGGCCCAGAACCGCTGAGCACAACCCCAATTGCTTTAGAACCTAATTCACTCTGTATTGTTTCGAACCCAGGCAATAACTTTTGCCGGTAAGGCTGATGTAATTTGTCTTTTAGTGCTTCCTTAACTACATCATAATCTTGTTTTAATAGACCTGTAAGCAGCATCCCCATATGGCTTACATTAAAAACAGCATCACTAAACTTAACTTTATCTGGTAAAACTTCTCGTGATTTAGTAGTAGATAATTCATAATCTGGAATACAGACTACAACCTTTAATTTAGGTGCTTCTATCTTCTCATAAGCCACGTGATTATGATTGTAATTAGAGACCACAACTCCTCCTACTAAAGCTGGAGCAACATTATCTGGATGACCTTCTATTTTTGTAGCTAAATTGACTAATTCAGAAATAGATAATTCACGGTCAATCAATTCATTAGCAGCTAATAGACCACCCACTATAGCTGCTGCACTACTTCCTAACCCTCGAGCTAAAGGTATATTATTAATAGCTTTAATATATAACCCAGAAGGTTGATAGCCTACTGTAGCAAATAGTTCTTTCATTGCTTGATAAACCAAATTTTCCTCATCAGTAGGCAATTGTCCTTTGCCCTGCCCTTCTATTTCTATTTTTAATCCGCTTTCTATTTCTTTGACTTCTAATTGATTATAAAATTCTAAACCCATTCCTAAAGTATCAAATCCCGGGCCAAGGTTAGCCGTTGTAGCAGGAATTTTGACTTTAATCATCATTCTACCTCAAGTTCAAACTCATTATGAATAGATTCTACTGCTTGATCAGCTTCAGATTCTTCAATCAAACAAGAAACCTTAATCTCTGAAGTACTAATCATTTCTATATTAATTTCATCCCGTCCTAAAGCTTCAAACATCCTAGCTGCTACTCCAGGATTAGTAGACATCCCTGCCCCTACAATAGAAACTTTAGCAACATTTACATCAGAAATCAACTCTCTATAGTTTAATTCTGTTTTTAATTTCTCTAAAAGAGAATGTGCTTGTTCAAAATCTTCATGATCAATAGTAAAAGTTATATCATTGACATCATCATAATGAATGTTTTGAATAATCATATCTACATTAATCCCAACATCAGCTAATCTCGAAAAAATCATAGAAGCAATTCCTGGTTTATCAGGTACTCCTAATAGTGAAAATTTAACCTCATCTTTATTACAAGTTACCCCACTAACAACATTAAGTTTTTCCAATTCACTTACCTCCTTGATATAAGTCCCTGGGCTATGATTAAAGCTAGATCTAACTGCCAATTTAATATTATATTCTTTAGCAATTTCTACTGAACGAGGATGTAATACTTCAGCACCTAAACTAGCTAATTCTAACATTTCACCATAAGAAATATCAGCTAATTTTCGAGCATCACTAACAATCCTCGGGTCTGCTGTATAGACCCCATCCACATCCGTATAAATCTCACAAACATCAGCATCAATAGCTTTGGCTAAAGCTACAGCTGTAGTATCAGAACCCCCACGTCCTAAAGTAGTAATATCTTGATTAAGATTTACTCCTTGAAAACCAGCTACTATTACAATCTTATCTTGAGCTAATTCTTCTTCTAATCTGTCTGACTCAATTTTAAGGATTTTAGCTTTACTATGTAAATCATCAGTTATAATCCCTACTTGAGAACCAGTTAAAGAAATAACATCCTCGCCAAGTTCATGAATAGCCATAGCTAATAATGCTACTGAAACTTGTTCTCCAGTAGAAATTAGCATATCATATTCCCGCTTGGAAGGGTTCTCTGTAATTTGATTGGCTAATTTAATCAATTCATCTGTTGTATCTCCCATAGCTGATACAACAGTTACTACATCATTTCCATTTTTCTTGCGGTCCACAATTCTTTGTGCTACATTTTTTATTCTATCTGCATTTGCTACTGAGCTTCCTCCATATTTTTGTACAATCAGTCCCATTCTCTTTTGTCCTCCCTACTAATTTGCAAATTCTATATATTTTATTGCACTTTACTCTGCGCAGTCTATATGCTTTTAGTTTCACTTACTTGCATAGCTTCTATTTGGGGTCCCTCCGGGTTTTTTAAAAACAAAAAAACCCTGCG
>JBNJFD010000160.1:0-4329 GCA_051746525.1 Bacillota bacterium
AGATATTGTAGCAGGAAAAGAAGCTACAGGTTCAGAAGGAATTAAAGATGATTTAATCAATGCAGGAGCAAAATGGGTAGATCAAGCAGCAGTTAAATCTGGTAATTTAGTGTGGGGGAGAGTAGTTAAAGACATCCCAGATTATTGTAGGTTGCTCGTAGAAACACTGCAATAAGGCATATAGCTTGCACGCTCAAATATGCTCTAAGTATAGAGATTAGGACTACACGGAGGGTTTTTGCTTTTTAAAACCCGGAGGGGTTGCTCGTAGAAACACTGCAATAAGCAAAAAGCACAGCATATAGCTTGTCTTTTTAAATATGCTCTAAGCAGAGAGACCAGGACTGCAGCAATTTGCAAAAAAAACAAAAAGGCATGGTATATTTAAACTAGGGAATAATAAAAAATATATCATGCCTGATAAATTTTAAACTTATATTTAAGATAGGATGGTATAAGATGGATAAATCACAGAGCTATAAACAAATAATTCAAGCCTTAACTGCACTTTTAGAAGATGAAGATAATTTAATAGCCAATTTAGCAAATACGGCTGCAGTACTTTATAATAACTTGGATGATGTTAATTGGGCTGGGTTTTATTTGCGTCAGGGAGAGCAATTAGTGCTAGGTCCTTTTCAAGGGAAGAATGCTTGTGTTAGAATTGATAAAGGTTCTGGTGTTTGCGGAACTGCTTTTGCCTCTCAAGAGATACAGTTAGTGGAAGATGTACATAAGTTTTCAGGACATATAGCCTGTGACCCAGCTTCTAATTCAGAAATAGTAGTACCGATTGTTGTTAATGGTATAGTAAAAGCAGTTTTGGATATTGATAGTCCTGTTATTGGAAGATTTGATCAATTGGACCAGGATTATTTAGTAAAGGTTGTAAAGCTATTAAAAGCAGAAACTGAATTTTAAAATTAAGTAATAAATTAACAGGAGCTAAAATTAATTTGATAAAGGATTTTGATAAAGTGTCGAGAAATAATAAATATTGTGATAAACTTTAAATTATTTTGGGGGGATTGTAGTGAAGAAAAAAAAGGTAACTATTAATAATGCGATTGGATTACATGCTAGACCGGCATCTTTATTAATTAATAATGCTGTTCAGTTTGATTCAGAAATGAAAATGATTTATGAGGGAAATGAAGCTAACTTGAAAAGTATTATTAGTTTAATGTCATTAGCAATAGGATCAGGAGAAGAAGTTACTATTAAAGCAGATGGTGCTGATGAAGATGAAGCATTAGATACGATTGTTAATATTATTGAAAATGGTTTCAAATCTTAATTTAGGAGAACTATTTTTACAAGGAGGAAAACAATGAAACAACAAGTGAAGTTAATATTAATTCTAATAGTTGCTTTAATTATGTTAAATAGTAATCTAGTGGCAGCCATGGCTCAAGCTGAAATTGAGGAAGACCAATTTTCTTTAGGATATGGAATTCAAACTTTAGAAACAGAGATTAAAGCTTTGAATTTAGAAACAGGGTATGGTATCTCCCCTAATTTTGGTTTGGATACTATGTATACTTATAAGGAAAGCGGAACCCACTATTTAGATTTAAATTTCAAAATGGGTATGGTAGATAATCGCCAGTATGATGTTGCTGCAGTGGTAGGTTATCATACTGAATATGATGATTCTAGTTTTACTAATAGCGCTCCGCGCTTAGGAGTATTGTATTCTAAACCTGAAAATGAGTATTTAGATTTTAATTTTGGGCTAGATTTTTTATTAAAGACTGATGAAAATTATTTAGGATATACATTTGGTTTTGATTATAGGTTAACTAATAATATACATGTGGAAGTAGCACATCGAAAAAATTCTGGTCAAGAAGGGACAGAAGGCTTAAATATTTCTTTAAGACACTACTTTTAGAGGTAGGTAGAAGGAGAGATAGGAATGGATTTAGATAAGGTAGGAGTTTTTATGGATCGAGATGGGACTGTAAGTAAGGAAATTGGATACGTTAATCATCCAGCTCGGTATGAATTATTGCCGCGAACTGCTTTAGCAATCAAAAAGCTAAATCAAGTAGGGATTAAAGCTATTTTAGCAACTAATCAAGCAGGAGTTGCTAGAGGATATTTTGAAGAAGAGATGATTACTAAAGTTCATAATAAATTAGAAAATTTATTGGCAGCAGAAGATGCTTATTTAGATGAGATTTATTACTGCCACCATCATCCTGATGTTGGTGAAGGAAAATTCAATCAAGATTGTAATTGCCGCAAACCTAAACCAGGAATGCTGTTAAAGGGTGCTAAAGAATTAGGAGTTGATTTAGAAACATCATATATGATTGGTGATAAAATAAGTGATGTGGAATTGGCCCATCGAGTAGATGCCCAAGGTATTTTGGTTTTAACTGGTTATGGTCGAGGTAATTATGAAAATGATCGTGAAGAATGGGAAACAAAGCCTGATTATATAGCCGAAGATTTATTTGATGCAGTAGAATGGATACTGATGGATCTTGGAGTGGATGAAGATAATGACTAAATTGAAGCACTATTTAACTCGCTTTAATGAACAAAACATTCTGGTATTAGGAGATATGATTGCTGATGAGTTTATCTATGGTCAACCAGAGAGAATTTCTCGTGAGGCACCAGTTTTAATTTTAGAACAGCATGATCATGAGATATTACCTGGCGGTGGAACAAATGCTGCTAATAACGTAGCTGCCTTAGGAGGACAAGTTTATTTAGCAGGGATTATTGGCGACGATCGTGTTGGTCGTGGGTTAACGGAACAATTAAAGCAAGAAGATATTAAAACCGAAGGTTTGATAATAGATGAAAGTCGTCCTACCGCAGTTAAAACTAGGATTTTAGCTGGAGGAGAGGAAACAGTTAAACAGCAGGTAGTCCGAGTTGATAAATTGGAAACTCATTTAATTGCTAAAAGAATAGAAACTAGACTATTAGCTTATGTTGAAGAAATTATTGATCAAATTGACGCTATTTTATTATCAGATTATGGTAATGGTGTTTTTACAGATTCTTTAAAAGATAAAATAATTAAATTAGGACAAGAGAAAGATAAAATAATCACAGTTGATTCTAGATATAGCTTAAAAAGCTTTAAAGGAGTAACGATTGCTACTCCAAATCGTGAAGAAGCTGAAGAAGCAGTTGGTTTTGAGTTAGATAAGCCTCAAGAAATAGAACAGGCTGGAGAACAATTACGTTCAGAGTTAGATTCTGAAGCGATGTTAATTACTTTAGGTGGTGAAGGAATGCAGATGTTTACTGCTGAGGGCTCTACTCATATTCCTGCTTCTAATTATGCTGAAGTTTATGATGTTACAGGTGCAGGAGATACAGTAATTGGGACTTTGACTTTAGCTTTGGCAAGTGGTGCTTCTATGGTAGAAGCAATGAAATTATCTAATCATGCTGCTGGAATAGTAGTTAGGAAATTGGGAGTTGCTACTACTAATCAGCAGGAAATGATTGCAGCTATGGGAAAGGAAGGTCAAGATGAAGAATAAGGTATATTCCCAAGAAGAGTTAAAAGAAATTTTAGCAGAAGAGAAAAAAACAGGCAGAAAAATAGTGTTTACTAATGGCTGTTTTGATTTGCTGCATATTGGGCACACCAGATATTTGGCCCAAGCTAAAACAAAGGGTGATATATTAGTAGTAGGTTTAAATAGTGATTCCTCTGTTAAAAAATTAAAGGGAGCTAAACGACCTTTGATTCCCCAAGATGAAAGAGCTGAAATGCTATCTAATTTAGAGATGGTGGATTATGTAACTATTTTTGCTGATGAAACTGCTAGAGATGTAATTGCTGCACTGGAACCTGATATTTATGTTAAAGGTGGAGATTATAGTATAGAAGATTTGCCTGAAGCAGAAATAGTACAGAGTTATGGTGGACAAATTGAATTAGTTTCAGAGATAAAAGGCGCTTCAACTACGAATATAGTTAATAAAATTTTAGACACTTATGAATAATTGTGTTATAATAGCTATGATGAATATACATGATATCTACTACAGCTCTGTAGTAGATATCGGTTTTTGAGCAGTTATTGGTTTTTTTTACCTTCCCTTTTGTAGCTTTCCTACAAAAAAATCCTAAGAGTTTGTTAAAAAAATATCAATTTTGACAAAGCCCTAGTTATGGAAGTATAATTACATAGAAACTAAGGGGTAAAGTGAAGTTGTTCACAAAGAAAAAAATAGACAGGAGGTCTAAAATATGGCATGTCAATGTGGAAATGAAGAGCAAAACATGGAAGAATTTTTAGCCCCATTACATGAAGTATTAGAGAACTATGAGGCTAAGGAAAAATATTTAAT
>JBNJFD010000161.1:0-4289 GCA_051746525.1 Bacillota bacterium
TATGAACTCGATATAGATCTAAATGATTTACTTTTAGATCCCCCCGATACTCACTAACTATCTTATACGTTGGACTATTAACCTGAGCATCAACACCTAAACCTGCACAAATACCTTTAGCCAAACTAGTTTTCCCAGCGCCTAAATCACCCTGTAAGCAGACAATATCACCTGGATTCAATTTCTCCCCTAATTTTTTCCCTAGTTCAATAGTTTCTTCCACACTACTAGTTTTTATTTTTAACATTCTTTCCCCTCCCCAAAAATCCATACCTTAATTTAATTTTAATACTGTTTAATTTTAATCATTAACACTTCTAATGTCAACCATGAATTCCTCTAATTTCACTTCATTAATTACAGTGATTAGCCTACTTAATAATTGAAGCTCTTCTTCTTTAACTTGGTCCTTTATATTACTTGCTTGGGCATTATTTTCTAAAGTTTTAATTATAGCTAAATAGAAATACGGTGCTTGATAATCTTGATTTTCTGTAATTGCTGCTTGATACTCAACTTTAGATGCATTAAGATTACCCTGCTGTCGTAATTGATTACCTTTAATTAACTTCAGTCGACCTGGTACATACTGACGACTGTTAATCTTCTTCCACTCCGCTAAAGAATTACTTAAGCTTTTAATTTCTTGACCCTGTTCTGATAAACCTAAATCAATTAACTGCTCTGCTTTAGTTCGGGCTAATGAAAATTCATCCATTAACAAATAACTAACAGCCAAGTTATAATAATCTTTCTCCATTGGATATTCTGCTAAAGCTTTTTTAAAATAATCTCGGGCATTTTTTAAGTCCCCTGCTGAAAATGAAGTTTGTCCTAAATAACTATAGAGCTCAGCTTCTGATTTAAGAGATATTAGCTCATCTGTTTTTCGCTGTTGTTCCTCTTTAACTTGTTGGAAATAAAGCATACTCATATGATAATTAAGGTCTTCTTGTTCTTGTTTAGAAAACACCTGTTTATTCTCTTCTAACAACTGCTCTAATAAAGATAAAACAGTTTTGCTCTCATAATTATTAACTATTTCTATAATTTTAGAATAACTCTGCTCTACTTTCTGTTCATTTAAAACCTCATTAAATATTTTTAGAGCCTCATCAACTTTCCCTACTGCTACATAAGTTTCGGCTAATTTCAATTTCATCTCTGTATCAGCAGCTGATCTTTCTGCAACAATTTGATATTCTTTTACAGCTAACTCATACTTGTGCTGCTCAAAATACATTTCTCCCAACCGACGGTGATTCTCTAAAGAGTCTTCTAAATTTAACACATATCTATATATTTCTTCAGATTTTTGGTAGTTTTTCATTTCCTGATAATAATTAGCTAATTTTATATAACCCCAAGTATCTTTAGGATCTAAATCTATTGCTTGATGATAAGCCTCTGCTGCTTTAATAGTTTTACCCAACTTAAGAGAAATATCCCCTAAATAGATTCGATATTCGTTGTTCTCAGGATCTATTTCAATTAACTTTTTAGCTGTTTTCTCTGCTCGCTCTAACATATATTCATCATCATTTTTATTAGCTAAATTATTATACACCCAAAACAACTTATCTAAATACCGTTCATTTTTCTTATCATAAGAAGTTGCTCTTTCTAAATATTGACGAGCTTGATTGATATTCCCTAACTGCAATTGTAACTCACCTAATAAATAATGCGCCTCAGCATTATCATAGCTCAACTGCAAAGCAGAATTCAACTCTTCTAAAGCCTTTTCATAAGACCCCTGTTTGCGGTACAGGGCAGCTAGCTCTTTACGATATTTTATTCTATCATTAATATCAATTGCCTGCTGCAGACTAGATATAGCTCGGCTAATATTCCCATTATTCTGATATAAATTACTTAATTTATAATATACCTCATCATTTTGATTACCATCTACTAATTGTTTCTGTAATTTATTAATTTTACTTTGCTGATCCTCTTCAAAGCCCTGTAAAAAATCAAAATTAGTCAACCCTAAATTAACCTGCCAATCTTGATAATTAATCTCTAACACCGGCTGTCCTATAGAGTCGCTGACAGTGATTTTAGTAGGCAGCCGTACTTCATCTGCAAATAAATTAAAATCACTATAACTAATTGAAGCAACTTTGATATTACTACCATTAAAAACATCTATTTTTCTAATAGTTAAATGTTCTTTGTCAATATACAACCGCTGCGTAGAAAAAGAATTTTCTAATTCTATAATATAAACTTGATTACTTCTATAAGTGCCTTCCCCCAATAACTTTAAATCATATAACTGATCTGCCATTTTTAATGGGTTTTTATATTCCTGCTGTGGTGCTAAAGGTAAGGCAGATTTTATAACTTCATAATCTGGTGGTAAGTAAATCCAAGGAATAGAATTTAACAAAATCCCTTTTTCCCCTTCAATTACACTAGTATCACCGTGGTCTCTAGTCATTGACCTAGTTTCAGATTTCATAATTTGAGTTCGAGAATTAATTGTCTCATCATTAGAATAAACTTCCGTCATTACTGTCCCTTTGAAATCTTTTATATTGTCTAACTTTTCAACTATTTCATCAATTAAATTTTGAGGCGTAATCTGCTTTGGCTGTGCTTTAACAACAGTTAAAGGCAGTAACAATATCAGCAATAAAAAAACAACAATTATATTCTTTCTCACTATTAAAGCCCCCTAATTCTAAAAATTACTATTAAAAATGCTATAATAATATATATTCAATAATCATTTTAAAACTCCTGCACCCTAATTAAAGTTAACGCTACAAATAAAAGCACTCCTAACTTCAAAGCTCTTTCATCAAAATCAAATTTAGAATTGTGCGCATCATAATAATCTGGGGCTAACCCCCCGGCTCCTAAGCGAAAGAAAACCCCTGGTTTCTCTTGTAAATAATAAGCAAAGTCTTCAGCACCCATAGAAGGTTCTGCTAAATATTTTATCTTAGAAAAAATATTTAATTTTTCTAACTGCGGTACTATTTCTGTCACTAAATCTCGATCATTAATTAATACTGGATAGCCAAATTGATAGTCTAATTTATAATCTGCTCCTTGCGCTGCAGTTATCCCTTTGATTATTCTTTCAATTTTTTGGGGCATTTCTGCTCTTAATGTAGGGTCTGTAGTTCTAACTGTTCCTGTAATCTCAACTTTATCAGCAATCACATTTCTCCGATAACCACCTTCAATTGTTCCTAAATTTATTACTGCAGTTTGATGAGGGTCAATCTGACGGCTAATCACTGCTTGAATTGTAGTTACTACCTGCCCGGCAGTAAAAATAGCATCAATCCCCCGCTGCGGAGTAGAAGCATGACCACTTTCCCCTAAAATAGTTAAATTCAGCCCATCAGCTGCAGCAGAAGTTACTCCCTTTTTAACTCCTAAAGTTCCTGTCGGTAGTTGATTATTAATATGTAGTCCAAAAATATTATCTACTTCCGGCTCCTCTAAAACTCCTGCTTCAATTAACAATTCTGCTCCTCCTGGTCCTTCTTCAGCAGGTTGGAAAATAAATTTAATTGTACCTGCTAATTGCTCCTGAAATTTAGCTAATACTTTAGCAGTAGCTAATAAAATAGCAGTATGCCCATCATGTCCACAAGCATGCATTACTCCTTCTTTTTCAGATTTATAATCTACCTTTGTATCTTCAGTAATCGGCAGCGCATCCATATCAGCTCGCAGAGCAATTGTCGGTCCTGCTCCAGCTTCTAAAGTTGCTACTACCCCTGTTTTAGCTAATTGTTCCACTTCTAAATCTAATCCCTTTAAAAAGTTTTTTACTTTTCGTGAAGTTCTGTACTCGGCAAAACCTAGTTCAGGATGCCGATGCAAATCTCTTCTAATCTCAATTAACTCTTCTTCAATACTATTTATAAAATCAATTATTTTTTCCACGGCAGCCACTTCCTAATTGAAATTTTTTAACCTAAATAAGAAAATACTTTTAGCTAATTTAATAACTAAAAGTATTTTCATCAAAACTCTACTAATCCTAAACTGATTTTTAGTGCTTTATCAACTTCCTCAACAAACTCTTCTTTCAAATGAGCAATTCTTCTTTTCAATCTCTTTTTATCAATTGTTCTAATCTGTTCTAATAAAATAACTGAATCCCGATCTAAGCTAGATGCATCAGCATCAATCTCTACATGGGTCGGCAATTTAGCTTTATCAATTTTAGAAGTTATTGCTGCTACAATAACTGTTGGACTGTACTTATTCCCAATATCATTCTGAATTATCAAAACTGGTCTAATCCCGCCTTGTTCTGA
>JBNJFD010000162.1:0-4283 GCA_051746525.1 Bacillota bacterium
TTGAGCTTCAAAATTTCTTAATAATTCTTCTATTTCCAAAGGTTTTTTAGGAACTACAAAAATAACTCTTTTATTATCAACTTTTTTTATTAAATCAATTGCTTCATCTATTTCTGCCTGTGACTCTAATAGAAGATAAATCAAAACTCCATCTTCATAGTTCTTATCACCATAATTAACTAAATAGTTATCCCAATCTTTTATACTTTTCAAATCATTTAATTGTAAATATTCACTTATAAAATACCGCCTGATTTTCTTTTCATAATTATATTCTTTAGGATAAATAGGAGCTGGACGAAAATGTTCTTGTAATAAATATTTAGGATAAAATTCGTTTTCTCTTTCCATCTTCTTCTCTTTTATAGCTTTATTAAAATCAATTTCACTACCTTCAAAAAATACAAACTGGTCTAAACTTTTTCTATATAAAATAATTTTATCTTCAATTAATTCCTTAACTAGCTGATTAAATTCATTTTGTTCTAAATAATCTAAAGCAAAATGCATTAACTCTTTTGAAGGCGGCAACTCAGAAAAATTATTAACTGCCTTTATGATTCCTAAACCTTTAATAAACTCTCTCTTTTCAGTTTCATTATTTTCTATTTTTCCTAAAGCTCTTTGCGAATCTGCCCAAGCCTGATGAAGATTAGTATAATCTAATTCCTGTTTCATTAACTCTTCAAAATAATCATAGATACTAGAAATCCTTAATAACGGAAATCTGGAATTAGAATAACTATTTTCGGTTATAAATTCTCCTAAAGTATTATCTTCATTAGTAGATAAATAAGTGAAAATAGTTCTCTCATTTTGAGCTACTTTTTGTGATAATTTTGGTAATAATACAGTAGTTAAGGGATGTAAAGGATAACATCCTTCTACAATATACTTTTCCTTCTCTCCATTACTATAATTAGGAACAATATCAAGTTTATTAATCCAATCTTTATAAAACTTAAATCTATCCTTATTTTTTTCTTTAAATTTCTCCCAAGGCTCTTTTTTCTTAGTAATAACATTAGACATTAATTCATAAATTTGACTCGAATATTCACTAGCATCTAAAGTCTTAAATCTTTCTCCAATTTTCTTCCACTCATTTGTCTGTTCTTCCGTTAAACCACTAGTATATTGATTTAATTTTTTATGAGAAATTAATAAAAAATAGATCTCTTCTACTTCATTGTTAGCCATTTCAGCAAAATCTTGTAATTCTTTCCCATCAAAATTTTCAATATTTTTTTCAAGTAATTTATTGAATTCATCAAATATTACATATATCCCTCGATAACCTTTATTTCTTATTTCCCTATTAACCCCCTTATAAATTTCTTCTAAACTCGCATTATAAAATGGATGAAAATCTCCTCCAGAAGTTAAATCAGGATATACATCAACAAAAAATTGATAACTTTCTTGCTCATATTCATTTAATTTATTTTTGAATTCTTCTATGTTTTCTCCTCGTTTTTTTTCTAACATATTAATGAATTCTTTATAAGTATTTTTATATTCACTTGCCCATTGTTTTAATTTATCTAAAACAGCATCAAAGTAAGTATTAGGCAAAATATTATTTAAATCATTTTTCTTTAATGCTTCTTCTAATCCTAATAACATACTTTGTTTAAAATTGCCACTTTCAGTTTTAGGTAATACCATTAAATATGGGTCTTTATTATTTAATTCCCTTTTCAATCTTTTAGCTAAGTTTTTATCCAATCTTTCTATTTTACTGAGTAATTTATTATATTTATCAACATCTTTTTTATTGGACAATAAAGTCCCAAATACTGCACCAAACATTGATTTCCCCGTTCCATAAGCTCCCATCAATAAATAAGAACTTTTATCTGCATTTGTATCAAAAGCATCCAGTGTTTCGTTAAATAATTTTATATTTTTCGCTGTAGGAATGTAATTATCTACTTTTTCAAAATTACCAATATCAAATCTTATATTAACAGAATATTTGAAACTGTTTTCTGTATCAATAAAAGCTAATTTATTTTCTGGCATCGTTATCACTTTCCCTATTGTAATGTTGTGAATTATAGTATTCTTTTAAAATCTCTTTATTTTCTTCAGGTTTCTTCTTTAATTTAACAGAATTAAGTCCTGCTTGTCTATCTAATCGCAAATAGTCTAAATCTTGTAAATGCTCTAAGTAATCATATAATTTGTTCATATTTAATTTAAAAATTTTCCCAACAGAATTTTCCTTGTTTAAAATTGTCTCTATATTTATAGAATTCACTTCATTATCTTCATTGGTTTCTAAAGTTTCTAATATGCAATAATATAAAATTTCAGGTGGTAAAGTTTCCAAAGTCGGTCTTCTGATTTCATATTCTTTATTACCAGCATTAACAATTAATCCTAAGTCTCGAAATGGTGAAACCTTAGAACTTTCAGGATGAATATCCTCTTCTGGATCATATAAGTACATTCGTCGCAATATATTGAAATCACTTTCTAAAGAACTTCTAGCTGGAATATCATTCCCTGATCTTTTTATATATCTTTCTAAATTATCTACAAATAATTCTTTAGTGAATTTCAAATGATTAAAATGATTAAAAAACCAATACCAAGTAGTTGCTTCTTCTTCTTGCTGCGCTAAATTAAAATGTAACAACCAAAACGTAGCATCAGCTTCAAAATATTTATCATTATTTAATATGATCTCAGCTAAAGGATTTTTTTCTTGTACCTTTTGACTTTTTTTATTGCGAGCTTCATTAGTTAAACCTAAAACTTGCATCCAATATCTCAATGATTTTATCATATTCTTTCCTATTCCTAATTCATCCATAGCAGGAATAGTCTCTAAAAAGATATGATTATTTTTATCAATTGCATCTAACCCTTTACGCAACCAACCTCTTCTAACATGAAATGTTTCATGCTTAGCAAAACTATAATTCATTATATTCACTCCTATTATATTATCTATATTAATAATCTACAGTAGATTTAGTAATCAAACAGCCCTTGTGAAAGTGAGCTACACACTCCATACAGTGATTACATTTTGCTTCATCGATTGTATATCCTTCAATTAAAGAAATAGCATCTTGCGGACAAACATTAGCACAGGCAGAACAAGCTTCACAAAGCTGATACTTTCTTAATTGACATTCAACTCTTTGAAATAAAATATTTGTTTGAGTTTTACTTTCCATTTCTTTATTAGTTTGTTTTATTCTTTTTATATTTGCTTTTTCTTTTTCCTCTGGAATTACTACTTTTAACTTATTACTGCCTTTAGTACCCTGTAATTTAATTATAGGAATATTAGTTTCAGGATCTAAGATATAAACTTCGCCTAACATTTTATTTCCTATTTCTTTATCAATTATTCCAAAAGGCTTAAATAGTTCATACAAACTATCATCAATTGCTCTACTTAATTCATATTCTTTAGCTTTATCTCCTAACCCACAAGGATCAGATTCAAGCATTGTATTATTTACATTTAAACCTTGTCCTCCTTGTCTTGCTTTCCACTTACCATCATCTATATATACTTCTGGATCTGGCTTGCCAATGTCTTTTGCAAATTCAACTAAAAAGTCCCTCCAACTTTCTGATCTATTCGGCATAAATATTTCACTTAAAAATTCAGACCAATCTGAATTGTTAGGGCAACACCAACAGCCTACTCTTCTAAATCCAAATTTATACGCCTCATTAAAATCAATCCCTCTAGTTAAAAGATATAGCCATACCTCGGCATCATGCCAATCAATAATTGGAGACAGCACAAGTTGTTTAGCTATTTTAGGACTTTGTGATACTTTATCATATTTACTTCTTGAACTAGATTCTGATCTTCTCACTCCATAGTAAGTTAATATTTTATTTTCATTAGCTATTTGTTTAAATAAATTCCCAATTGGTCCTGTCTTAAATATATTACAACACCAACTCATTACTCGGCTAGGGGGACCAAATTTTTCTGCTAATTGATAAAAAGATTTATTAGGCTTATCAACTGATAAAAACGTACGTCTCTTTGAAGGTTTAGAATCATCTTTTAATCTTTGTATATATTCATAGGTATAAGGAAATTCTAAAGTAGTATCTCCAAATATATGTAACATATTTCTGGCATTTAAAGCTCTTCTCACAAGATCAGATACTACTGTTGAATCCTTACCACCACTGAATGAAACTACTTCCATTCTTTCAGAAAAGAATTCAGAACCATTTTCAATAAAATCAATAGCCTTATTATCAATATTTCTAAAATGTTCATTATTCACTTCAATAAA
>JBNJFD010000163.1:0-4278 GCA_051746525.1 Bacillota bacterium
CTGAAGTAGAATTAGAAGCGCCAGTAAAACTAGGAGATGTAGTGGTGGAGAATATTTTAGATACAGGAGTTAATATTGTTGCTACTAGAGACTTGCCTAGGAGATAGGGAGGGTCTTAAATGACTAACTTACTAAAGAAGTTTTTGGTCTTAGTATGGTTATTATTAATCGGAGGAGGTTTTCTATGGCCTAGATTTAGCCAAATAGAAAGTGTTATATTTATTGTACTTGCACTAACTATAATTTTTTATACTGTAAAGTGGTTTAGAACTAAAGAAAGTTCTAGTGAAGAAGGACTACTTGATTTATCAGAAGAAGTATCTTTTAAAGCACAGCAACTTATTTGGTTAATTAAAGATAATAATGCTAAGATTCAAGATTTAACTAATCTATTTGAAGAAATTGCTTCTGGTGCAGAAGATAATGCTGCTAGTATAGAAGAAGTTTCGGCTTCCATAGATGAATTATCAACCTCTTCAGAAGTGATTAATGAAAAGACAAATTCTCTGGAAAAAGCTTGTGAAGAAGCTTTGTCTTCTTCAAGGAAGAACAAAAAATGGATTGAAGAAGCAGCTAAAACATTAATTGATGTTTCAGATAATGTTGAAGAATCAAATGAATCTATTAATCGTTTGCAGGAAGTTTCGCAAAGTATTTCTACTTTATTAGACCGAATTAAAGAGATTACAGATCAGATTAATTTATTAGCCCTTAATGCTTCAATTGAAGCAGCAAGAGCAGGAGAGGCTGGGCAAGGCTTTACAGTAGTTGCTGAAGAAATAAAGAATTTATCAGAAGAAACAGATGATTTAACTAATCAAATTCAGACTACTATTAATGAAATTAATGATGAAGTAGAAAATACTAGTTCAGTTATTGAATCTGGAGTAGATAAAATTGCTGATGTAGAAGATGTTTCTCAAAAAGCAATTAAAGGATTTGATACAATCACAGGTAATATTAATAAAATTATGGATTTGACATCTGAATTATCAGATCAAACTGCATCACAGGCTAATGCTACAAATCAATCAACTATAGCCGTTGATTCTATTACTCAAGAATCTGTAAATATGTCTGATAAAATTCAAAAGTCTTATTCTATAATTAAAGAGCAGAGTAACAATAGTGAAGATATTTTAGATTATTCTCAAAACTTAAATAAAATTGGTTATGATTTACATCGTAAATCAATTAAAGAGAAAGATGAAAATACTGTTGTATTTGGCGTTAATCCATTTGCCAAGCCGGAAGTTGTTAAAGACCTTTATGTCCCTATTCTAAATAAGGTTGCTAACAGCATTGGTAAAAAAGCTAAAACTATTATTGTTGCGGATTATGAATCACTAATTAAATATATCGACGAGCAGTTAATTGATATTGGTTGGTTTTCTCCTATGGCTTATGTTTCTGCAGCTGAGCAAGCAGAGATAAGTCCTCTTGTTACACCGGTAATTAATGGACAGCCAAGTTATCATGGATATATTTTTACTCAACAGGATAGTCCTTATCGCCAATTAAATGATTTAGATGGTAGTTCTGTTGGTTTTGTGGATCCATTATCAGCTTCGGGATATATTTATCCTAAAGAGTTACTTAAAGAATCTGGAATCGATTTAGACCGTGATTTAGAAGAAGTTCAGTTCTTAGGTAATCATGATAAGGTAATTAAAGGAGTATTAGATCAAAAAGTAGATGTAGGAGCTACTTATGATGAAGCTTGGGATCGAGCTAAAGAAGACGGTTTGAATATGAATCAATTAAGAATTATTAAAAAGACAGAGGCAATTCCTAAAGATGTTATAGCAGCAAGATCAGGTTTGTCAGGCGGCTTGAGAAAGAAATTAAAGAAAAGCTTTGTGGGATTATCTTCTGGTAGTGGAGTTCTAGAAAATGCTGGGATTGATGATTTCATTGAAAGCGATGACTCTAATTTTGATATTGTAAGAAAATATAAAGGTGATTAAAATATTTTAAATAAAATTTTATTTAAAAGTTTAATAATTCAGTTGTTTTTAGAAGCTATTTATGGTATGTTAGACCTTAAGCATACCTTAAATAGCTCTTTTTTTTGATTTGTGAGGTCGATTAGCAATATTTAGTGTGAAATTATTAAAAGCTTTTTATAATAAGAGATGAAATTTTCTTTCAAATCTGATAAAATTAAAGAAAGAAAAAAATTAAATTGTCGATGAATTATAAAGGGAGGGGAAAAGATGGTTGGTATAGTAGCTGTGGCACACAATCGAAGAATTGCAGAAGGGGTTAATGAGTTAGCATCTGAATTAGTTCCGCGTGAAGTGCCTATTAGAGCAATTGGAGGCGATAGTGAAGGTAGAATGGGAACTGATATAGATCAAATTGTAGAGACTGTAGAAAATTTATATGAGCTAACAGATGGGATTTTAATTCTTGGTGATATAGGAAGTTCACTGACTAATGCTCGGGAAGCTTTGAAGTTGCTAGAGTTAGAAGGTTATGGTAATATAGCAGTAAGCACTGCTCCATTAGTAGAAGGTGTAATGGTAGGAGCGATTGAAAGCAATTTAGGAAAAAAATTAGAAACTATAAAATCTAAGATTGAAAGTAAAAGAATTATTGATTCTTGGTAATAAATTTTGTAGTTTAGATAAAATTGGCTTTATAATTATAACTTATATGAGTAATTAGTTTTATTTTAGGAGGCAGTTATGTTTTCTCTACAGCAGATTAAATTTAAAGACATTTTAGACATTGACAAATTAGAGTTTGAAGTTAATGAAGTATCCTGTATTGTTGGTCCTAGCGGGGGCGGGAAAACTACTTTGTTAAAATTGCTAAATAATTTAATTAGTGTAGACCAAGGAGCAATTTTTTATCAAGGGGAAAATATTGAAAACTTGGATCCAATTGGGCTGCGGAGAGAAGTGATTATGATTTCTCAACAACCGGTAACTTTTACAGATACAATTAGAGAAGAACTAAAAAGTGCTTTTAAAATGACGTGCACTAAAGTACCGGATAAAAAGAGGCTGATTAAAGTTTTAAAGCAAATGCAGTTGGAGAAGGATTTAGATACTAGAGTTGAATTGCTGTCAGGAGGAGAAAAACAGCGTTTAGCTTTAGCTCGAAGTTTATTACTAAAACCTGAGGTTTTATTATTAGATGAACCTTCGTCTGCTTTAGATGTAGCTACAGAAGAAAAAGTAATTCAGCAGTTGATTGATTATGCTAAAGAACATGGAATAACGTTAATTATGGTTACCCACTCTTTGAATATTGCCCGCCAATTTGGTGATAAAATTGTAGAAATAAAAAAAGGGAAAAGAGTTAATTAAAGGAGTAAAGATATGGAAGAAATAATGGATTTGCAATTATATCAATTATTAGCTGCATATATATTTGTTTTCATATTATTAATTATTGTTAAACTCCGTAAAATTGGTCAGGAAAAAGAGATTATTCTTGCTACTATTAGGATGACCATTCAGTTAGTACTAGTTGGTTATTTGCTAAGTTATATTTTTGAACAGAATAATTATCTGTTCACTTTATTAATAATCTCGATTATGGAAACTTTTGCAGTTTATAATATTTATCAACGAGTAGATGGGAAAATTAACAGTAAGCTTAAAAAAGTAATAGCAGTTTCTATGTTAAGTGGGACTTTAATTAGCATATTTTTCTTTTTATTAGTAGTTGTTAATTTAGAACCGTGGTATTATTCTAGATATTTCATTCCAATTTCTGGGATGTTAATTGGTAATTCAATGACGGGAATATCTTTAGGAGTTCAGAGATTGATTTCAGGTATTAAAGATAATAGAAAGAAAATTGAAGCTGCTTTAATGCTAGGAGTTACTCCTAAAAGAGCGACAAAAGATATTGTAGATCAAGCTTTTAGTGCTGCTATTTTACCTACAATTAATTCTATGATGGGAATGGGAATCATATTTTTACCAGGAATGATGACTGGACAAATTTTGTCTGGTGTTTCTCCATTATTAGCAATTAGATATCAAATTGCTATTATGATGGGAATTTTAGGGAGTGTGTCTTTAACTGTAGTAATCTTTATTTATTTGGGATACAGAACATTCTTTAATGAACGGGCACAGTTGAAAATAGAGCAATAACAAAACAGCTCAACCTAAATATTTAGGTTGAGCTGCTTTGTTATAGTTAAGATTTAGAAGGTATTAGCTAATTTTTTGATTTGATAAAGTAAAGTACTAAGTATATAATAATATTGAAAACTATAAATTTGTATTTTTAACTAATAGTACATAATTAATGCTA
>JBNJFD010000164.1:0-1689 GCA_051746525.1 Bacillota bacterium
GAAAATTGAGCTATAGTCATCTCTGCTTGACCATTAAAAATAGGATATAAAAGTTTTTGAGCTTCTAATGCTGATTCTCCTAAATCAGCATCAATTAATAAAATTATATCTTCTTTTACTTTTTTTAAACCGTAATTTAATGCCGCTCCTTTTCCTTGATTATAGGGCAAAGTAAAAACCTCAGCTTTTGTTTTAAGCGCTTGCTGATAAGTAGAATCTGTAGAAGCATCATCTATTACTAGTATCTCTTTAACTGCTTTTATTTTATAAAGAGTATCAATTGTTTCTTTTATTTGCTGTTCTTCATTAAAAGCAGGAATTAAAACTGAAACATTCATTGTTCTAACTCACCTTTCGTGATTTTTATTAAAAAATCTATTAGCCCCTTAATTGAATCTACATCATTTGCTTCTATTTCAATTATTTCAGTTCCCCAAGTAGAGCACTTATTTTTTAAAAAATCACTTTGTTCTCCAATTAATATTACTTTACTATATTGTCTTTCTTTTACTTTGTTTTTTTCAAATTTAATTATTGATTGAGCACCCGCTAATTTTAAAAAATTTATAATCCTATTCTCTTGTTGTGGGGTTACATCTTTTCCACTATTAATCAATAGCTTTTCTTCTGCTAAAACTTTTTCTCTAATCAAAGGTAAAAATTTTTCTTCTAATTTAAGAGCAACTGCTAATTTTGCTTCTAATTGATTAACTTTAGCCTCAAATTGTTTGTTCTTTTTTTTCAATATTCTGAAATCATTTTGCAAATCATTAATTAAGCTTTGCTGCTGCTCAATTATTGGCTCACTTCCAATAATTGTACTGCCAATTAAAATTCCAAGCCCTAAAGTAATAAATAAAGCTATAATAGTAATTATATGATATTTAATGTTTATTAACATTTTATCCACCTAAATTCCTAGGTTTAATTTTAACTTAATCATTAATAAACTAACTAGTTGTTTTAAGGTTGGAGAAATTAATATAATAATCAATACTGGGACTAAAGCAGCAATTAATAATTCTAAAAAAGAGAGTAACCCTATATTGTTATGTTGATATAATTTACTAACTCCTTTAGCATCTACTAGTTTAGTTCCAATTTTTAATCTAGCTAAAAAAGTACTAGCCATACCTGCTCTTCCTTTTTCTAAAAAATCAATCACGTTAGTATGAGTCCCTACTGCTACAATCAATTCCGCTCCATTTTCATAGGCAAGTAACATAGCAATATCTTCACTCATCCCTGGGGCTGGAAACTTTTTAGCTGTTAACCCTAATTTCTCAACTCTATTAATCCCTGGAGCATACCCATCAGGATAAGCATGCACTATAATTTCAGCTCCTTGCTTTAAAGCATAATCACTAACACTATCCATATCGCCAATAATAATATCTGGTTTAAACCCATATTCTAATAAAGCATCTGCCCCTCCATCTACTCCAATCAATATTGGCTTAACTTGCTCAATATAGAACGCTACAATTTTTAAATCTTGTAGGTAGTCATTACCCCTTACAACAATCAAAACCTCTTTATTGTCGATCTCAGTAGTTATCAGAGGGCTGTTTAATCCTAAAATTAAATCTTTTTCTTGTTTAGCATAATTTAAAGTGTTATCAATAAATTTATCTAATTCAACTGCTAAGTTCTGCTGTGCTAATTTAAGTTTTTCTCTAATAAGAGTTT
>JBNJFD010000164.1:1789-4272 GCA_051746525.1 Bacillota bacterium
ATTTATATCATTTATAGTATATCAATTAATATTAAAATATATACCCTACATAAAAAAAAGAGACTAGGTTTCACCCTAATCTCTAGTAACTCTCATCTCAATTCTCAATTTGTCAGCAATTTTAGCTATGAATTGGGAGTTCGTTGGTTTCCCAGTAGAACTAGTAATTGAATGCCCAAAGATATCATTAATTACTTTAGTATTTCCATTCTTCCACGAAACTTCAATGGCATGTCTAATCGCTCGTTCTACTCTACTTGCTGTTGTATCAAACTCTTCAGCCACGGCAGGATATAATTTCTTTGTTACCGCTCCTAATAATTCAATATTTTCAATCACCATTTGTATAGCTTCTCGCAAATATAAATATCCTTTAATATGAGCTGGCACACCTATGTTATGCATAATTTCAGTAATTCTTTCTTCTACATTTACTTCCTGCTTATTATTAGTTTTGATTACATAACTCCGGTTACTACCGCCGTTTGTAGGATCCATAACTTGCTTAATTCTACTTGCTAATTTGTCTAAATCAAAAGGTTTTAAAATATAATAATCTGCGCCTAATTCAACTACTTGTTGGGTTAAATCTTCCTGCCCAAAAGCAGTTAACATAATTACTTTAAATTGCTTACCAATATCTTTTTCTTGAATTTCTTCTAAAACACCAATTCCATCAAGTTGCGGCATAATTACATCTAGAACTAAAACATCAAAATCAAATTCTTCGATTTTTTCTAATGCTTCTATCCCATCATTAGCTGTGGTAATTACTTTAAAACCTTCTTGCTGATTTAAAAACTCTTCTAGCAAATTACAAAACTCTTTGTTATCATCTACTAACATTACTTTGATTTCTGAACCTTGTCCCATTTTTGACCCCCTTATTTTGATCAATCTTTTATATTTGATTTTCCTAATTAAATATGTTTCTACATATATTTCCAAACTCCTTCTTTAAATATAAAAAAGACCAGAGCTTTTAAGAAGCTTGCCCTCTGGTCTTTACAATTTGCTCCCAATATTTAGTTTGCATCAGCATCCATTGCGCTAAGATTCCATAACCTTTTGTAGAATCATTTACAAAAACATGAGTAACTACTCCTACTAATTTATTGTTCTGAATTATAGGACTGCCGCTCATCCCCTGCACAATACCGCCTGTTTTTTGCAATAACTCAGTATCTATTATTTCAATTATTAAACCTTTTTCTGCAGGTTGGTACTGATGTTTAATTTTATTAATCCTAATATTAAAAGGTTCTATATTTCCTCCTGCAATTACCGTATAAATTTTAGCTTTACCCTCTTTAATTTCTAAAGGACCAGCTACAGGAATTGCTTTATCAAAATAAGGATTTTGTAAACCTGTAAACAATTCTCCATAAATACCAAAACGATTATTCTTTTTTATATCTCCAATTAGTCCTTGTCTCTTAAAAAAAGTACCCAATTTCTCTCCAGGCAATCCCGCATGACCCTGGTTCACTCCAGAAATATAGGCTTTAACAATTTCTCCTTGAGCAACATCAATTGGCAATTGCGTATTGCTTTCTGTTATCATATGACCTAAAGCACCATAGGAATTATATTGTGGGTCATAAAATGAAATAGTCCCTACTCCTGCTGCACCATCATCAACATAAATACCAATCAGATACTGACCTTGTTTGTTTAACACAGGTTTTATTATTTTGAATTCAATTTTTCCTGTTTGTTTTTTTACTTTAAAACGCAATTCTTCATTTTTCTTTCCCAAATTTTGAATCAATTTTGCTAAATGATATTTGTTTTTTATAGGTGTTTGATTAACTTCTAGCAATTTGTCTCCAACTTTGATTCCTGCTTTTTTAGCTGGATATTCTTTGACCCCATTTTTTTTAATTACATAAGATGATTTAACTACCATAATCCCATCTGACTGCAGCATAACCCCAATGGAATGTCCTCCTGGAATAACTCTTTTTTCAGGAAATACATCAACAACCATTTTTTTAATCGGGATAATCCCAAATAATTTGAAATCTAAATTATATTTTCCTACTGCACTAGCTTTAAGGGCCAATTGTTCCGCTAAATTAACACGTAAACCCTGCTTAGTAAGCAGACTACCATTAATCTTCAATCTCCCCGGCTGCTTTAAATTAACTTCAACTGCAAAAGGCAATCTAATATTAAAGTTTTCTTGTTTCCCCTTAATTAAATGACAATGTGAAGGTAAGCCTAACCAGGATAAAAAAACAGGAAAGAAATGGGCTAATACTAAGATGAATACTAAATTAATTACTGTGATTTTTAAATACTTCTTCATTATTTCATCTCCTACACAATCCCCACCTGTGATTAGAGACCTGTAAGCTAGGAGAATAAAAAAGACATCTTCATAGTTTAAAGATGCCCAAATTTTTTGAAATATATTCAGTTCTTCAGTTTAAATTATTTCCTTTTTTTGATCTGCCTTATGAATTAATTCAGTGGCATGA
>JBNJFD010000165.1:0-4224 GCA_051746525.1 Bacillota bacterium
GGTCCTCCCAGTTATTTCTAAATCATTTTCAGATGTCTCTCCTGAAAATTCAATATCTCCCCCCGTAACACTACTACTAGAAAATAATGCAATAGCATGAGCATCAATACCTGTTTGTCTTCGAATTACTTTAATTGGATTATTGCTACCTTCTTCAAAAACTCTAACTTCGAATGATATAGAAGCATCTTGCCAACCCTCACTTCCAGCTTCCCAAGTATATTCAAAATTAGCAACTTCTATATCCCAATCATTACTATAGTCTAACTTATTCAAATACTTTTCTGCTACCCCTTGTCCATTAGAAGGAAAAAAATCATCGGCAAAATATTTTTCTAAGCCATCCGCATCCTGATAAGGATCATTAGAATTAGAACCATAAATAAAATCATCTAAATAAAATTTACTATCTCCAGAACGCATTTTATCATATATTTCTTCTACTGCCTCTTTCAAATAATAATCAAGTGCTCCTTCAGCAATATGATAAGCTTCAACTTCTCTAGCATTTTGAGAAGACATCTGGCTATTATTTATAGCGATTTTACCTATAGTTATTCCAAACACTCCTAAAACTACCATTAACATTACAGAAATAATCATCATAGAACCAGTTTCCACTTTCAACTTCTGAAACATTATTACCACCCCATTACTCTTGGAAATATTTAGACTGTGAAGAAAAAATTAATTCGGTCTCAGTATTAATAACTTCTAAATTAATAGTTACCCAACCAGTTAAATTACCATTATCTTCTCCTAAAACAAATATTTCCTCAGTAGAACCATCTGAGTTATGCACTTCTCTTATATTTTCCATAAGAATTTTATCTTCACCATCACTACGTATCAAATGATTTTCAGTAGCTACATATTTATATTCTATAGTACCTTGATTTGTATCTAATTCTAATTCTCTTCCATTATTATCTTCAGAAATATTTTCAGCCATTTTTATATCTCTTCCTAAATACCTTTTGATTACTTTAAATTGGCTATTAGCTGAAATGTTTTCTTCCCCTTCTCGAAAGAGGCCAATCCCATCAGATAACAAACCAAAAATTAAAAGCCCCGCAGTTAGAGTAATCACTATCACTATCATTATTTCTACTAAAGTAAATCCCTTTTGCAAATTGCTAATAACTATCTCCCCCTTTTTTTGGGCTTTTGAGGATTAATTTGATTTCCTTAAATTCCCATCTTTGTTCCAAGCCATACTTCTTAATGTTATAGTTTCATTTGTTTGCCTATTTTCTACTATAACTTCAATTTCAGCTAATTCTGCTATACCAGAAGCTGAACTAGTATTAATCTCTAAACTATAATTATTATTATATTGGTTATTATTTCTAGTATCAAATTGGTTTGCTACTACTGTTTCTACATCAACAATTCCATTATCCAAACATTCAGCCCTTGCTTGTTCCATAGTAAAATCAGCTAATTCTACAAGATCTTCTTCTTGTTTATTTCTATTAAAAAGTCTCATACTACCTGTAAACACAGATAAAATTGCTACCCCAGCAATAGATATAATTACTACAGCAATCATTATTTCTATCAAACTAAATCCATTATCCATACTAAAAAATTTATTCAATCCCATCTGCTGCAATCCTCCTTTTGAATATTAAAAAATTAATCCGACTTTAATATTATAATATTAAAGTCGGATTATAAAAAATTTTAATTCACTTTTACTGGTAATACAATTTCTTCTCCAACTTTATCTTCTAAAGAAGAAATTCCATTTATCTTTTGAATAGTTTCTGCTTTAATGTCATATTCTTTAGCTAACTTAGATAGAGAATCTCCATCTTTAACTTCATAATAGCGATCTTCAGGAACAGGAATTTTAATTGTCTGTCCTCTGCTTAAATCCTTAACATACTGGATATCATTATAATCTAAAATCTTAGCAAATGAAATGTTAAATAATTTACCTACATTCCATACACTTCTAGTTTCCCCTATTTCATAATTAAATGTTTTACTTCCAGATTCAGTATCTGCGTTATCACCTACATTATTTTCTGCTTCTGTAGAATCAATAATTTTAGGAGTTAAAAAGACAACTAATTCAGTTGTTTCTGTATCCATACTCTTGCTTTGGAATAATTTACCCAAAATAGGCACATTGCTTAAACCAGGAACCTTTTTCATGTTTTCAATTTCTTCTTCTCTAATCAATCCACCAATGGCAATAGTTTTTCCATCAGCAACTCTAACATTAGTTTCTACTTTTCTAGTTTCAATAGTTGGATAGCGAATACCATCATTTGTTTCAAAAGTTTCTGAAACAACACTAGTTTGCGGCTTAACATCCATCTGAATCTTGCCTTCTTCTGTAATTTTAGGCGTAATGTCTAAATTAATACCTACATCTCTAAACTCAACTTCAGTCTGACCATCTCCACCTGGTTTTACAATTGGCACTTCATCTCCTATATCAATTGCAGCCTGTTTCCCATCCAAAGTAGTAATTTGGGGATTAGCTAAATTTTTAGCTTGGTTTTTACTTTCTAACATATTGATAATATTTAAATAATCAAGATTTAAATTGTCAGAAATAGTAGAAGTATTAGAATCCGAAGTAACTTCATTATTATCATCTTCTCGGTCATCTATAGTAGCACTATTCCCATTAATATCTAACTTTTGGAAGTTCCAATCTACTCCTAATTCTTCTAATCCACCGTGAGTAATTTCTTCTACTCGTGCTTGGATAATTATTTGCTTCTTCTCATAATCTAATTCTTTAATTGTATCCTCTATCTCAGCAAACTTACTTTGGTAAGCAGTTATTATCAAGCTGTTAGTTCTTTTATCAACCCGAATACTCTCATCTTCTACTAATAAATTAACACTTTCTTTAACTTCTTCTGGGTCAGCATTCTTTAATTTATAGATTTGTGTAGACTTCTCCCCAAATCCTTCAGCCAATTTTTCTGAAGAAGCCACCAAGACAGTATTATTTACAATTCTATAATCTAAACCACTACTTTTTGCTAGTAAATCAACTGCTTCTCTAAACGAAGTATCTTCTAAATGAACACTTGTTGTGCCTTGAACAGAACTATCTGTTACAATATTCATATTGGCTACATCAGCTAATGCCCTAAACGCATCTCTTAATTCAACCGATTGAAAATTTAAATCAATATTGTCTTTTTGAGCAGCTACATTCCCACCTACTAAAACAACTAACAACATTAATATGAAAACTGTGCTTACAATTCGTTGAGTATTAATCTTGCCCACCCCCAAAAGTATAAGTTAATTCTTCGTCATATTCCTCTGCTAATATTCGATTTGAATTTATATCTTTAATTATCAAACTTGATATTTTATCACCCGGCTTGACAATTTGCACTTCCCCGTCAACCTTAATTATTGCTAATCTTCTGTCTGAACTTCCTAACAAACCTAAAACATTCACTTGATCACCAATTCTTTCTTTTACTGGTTTTTCATCTTGACTGTCACCCTCTTTTTCTTTCGAAGAACTACTGCCTTCTTTCTTCCCGGGGTCATCTGCTTTTTCTAATGGTACTTGAAAAGGATTAGATCCAGCTGCCAACTTTTCTGTTTCACCTTCTGCAAGACTATCTTCTTCATCTGAATCAGCAGTTGCATCAGTTTCTTGATTAACACTTTCAACTAATCCATTTACTTCATTTTCAAATTCATTAATGGTTTCTTGGCTATTATTAATAGCTAAAAAATTCCACACTCCAATAATTATTGTTCCTACTACAAACAGACTTACTAAAACTATTAATAAAGGAGCATTCTCTTTTAGCAAAAGGGACTGCTGGTTATTACGTTGTAAGTTCAACAAAATCACCTTCCTTTCCTATCATCAGTAGCAAATACTACTAAATTAAGCTGTGCCTTAATGTTCGTTTCAGAATCTGGAGCTAAATCTTCCTGGTTATTAGTATTCAAATTAAGATTATTGACTCTAATTAAATACTTCAACTCTTCAATTTGATTAACTAAATTTACTATCTCACTATAGGTCCCATCAATTTCAATTAAAATTGGTACCTGCTTATAGCTGTAATCCGAATCATTTTGGCTAGTTTTAATTGAAGATCCATCTTTTTCTAAACGAAGAGTAACTAAATCTAATCCACCGTCATCTATTAAATTATTTAATTTCACTATTAAATCACTTTTCTGCCCAATTGCAATTGGTTGGTCCTGTTCGCGGCTTTCTAA
>JBNJFD010000166.1:0-2044 GCA_051746525.1 Bacillota bacterium
GACCCAGTAGCAGTTACAAATTCAAACTGGTAATTAGAACCTAACACATCTTTTATTTCATCTTGAATCTCATTTTTTAATTGCTGCTCAAACTGACCTTGACCATCATAAAGTAATCCTATTTGGACAGGATGTTGTTCTTCCTGAGCTGCAGTAACTGTTACACAAAACAAACTAACTACTAGAATGATAATTAATACTACTCCATATTTTCTCAATTACTCCCACCTCCGACTAATTATATAATATTCGCAATTTGGTCACTATTTTTTCCCTAGTACTCCATATAAAATTAAGTGCTGTATATCTTTTAAGACCTCTTCTAAAGAAATCTTATTTTCTAACATAAAATTGAGATCTAATTCGTCCATAAATCCCCGCAGCATAGCTAAAATAATATTAACATTAATCTCCCGCTGTACCTCATTATCTTGATAAATTTTCTCTATAGTTTCAATTAGCAATTGTCCACGATAATCATAGTGGGGCTTAAATTCTTCTTCATATATTTCAGGATAATGTCTTTTTAAGTCTACAAATACTTCCTCTTGTTTACTGTTTTCTGAAGAGGAAAGTAAAATAGCTCTTAATCGTTCTAAATTATTATCAGCCTTTTGATAAGCTTCTTTCATTTTAGCCGTTGACTCTTCTACAGCATGATGAATAGCTGATCTAATCAATTCCTGCTTGCTCGAAAAATATTTATAAACAGTTTTTTTACTAATTGATAATTCTGCTGCTATATCATCCATAGTAAATCCTTTAAAGCCAAAGCGAATAATTTTATCTACTACTACTTCTCTTATTCTATCTTCCATCTAAAACACCACCTCCTCGTTTAGGAAACTATAAAAGTTTTTTTAGTTTCTACAATTAATTTTACCAACAATCTAAAATTTTGTCAATAAAAATCAGTTATTTCTCTTAAGCTCTCAGATCTGAGCTAAATAAGCTAAAAAAACCTTCCCGGGGTGGGAAGGCTGGTTAAGCTAATTCTTCACTAACTTCTGAAATTTTAGCTTGTTCTGTTGTTGATAATAAACGATCTAAATCTAATAAAATAACTAATTCATCTTCTAAACGAGCAATTCCTTTTAAATACTGATTTTTAATCCCTGCAATTGCATTAGTAGGATTGCTAATCTGCTCCGCTTCAATCTTGATTACCTCTGAAGCCTCATCTACTATAAACCCTACTTTTATCCCTGCAATATCAACTACAATAATTCGGGCTTCTGCTTTAGGGGCAACCTCAAACTCTAACCTTTTCCGCAAATCCACAATAACTACAATTTCTCCTCGTAAATTAATTATCCCTTCAATAAACTC
Source organism: Bacillota bacterium (assembly GCA_051746525.1). GTDB lineage: Bacteria > Bacillota > Halanaerobiia > Halobacteroidales > Halobacteroidaceae > Halanaerobacter. Next base: position 1,330 of record JBNJFD010000166.1, read on the forward strand.
TGCTGTACCTGGTAAATTAGTAATCTCTCGAGGCGGAATAATTTCATCTACTTCAGTTATAGGCAGCCCACAAACTTGATCTTCTAACTTGAAAGCAATAAACTGGTTGCTTCTAATAGCCATTTTTGACCCTGGCATCTTCTATACTTATAACCAGGTTAACACCTCCTCTAATAAACTTAAACCTAATTATATTTTACCATCTAGACAAATGAATATAAACATTTTTTATAAATTTTAAATATTTTAGCAGCAATCTTTTACATCCAACAGTTTAATAGTATATTTCTACTGAACTCATCGCAGCTTATTGCTTATTATAGAGCAACTCATAATAATCATTTAACATCCTAGCAGCAGAGAACTTTTCAAAAGTATCTTGATGACTTGCAATCATCATTTCTACCCACTTACTCTGGTCGTCATAATAGGTCGGTAATACTTGATTGAGCATTACATCATATAAATTTTCTAAATCATATTGGTCTAATTGTTTTATCTTTTCTTCAGCACTTCCTTCAAAATCTTCAGCAGTTTTTGGCTCAGTAGCAATTGCCCAGCCATTTTCTCCATGGCGACAGGCTTCGGGCCACCATCCATCAAGAATACTAACATTTAACACTCCATTCATTGCAGCTTTCATCCCTGAAGTTCCACTGGCTTCTTTTGGGCGCCGTGGATTATTTAACCATACATCGCAACCTCTAGTTAACAA
>JBNJFD010000166.1:2144-4198 GCA_051746525.1 Bacillota bacterium
TATCTTAACAGGCGGTGCTTATGTTTTTCATTACCTGCCTTAACAGGAGTATGGGTAGTAAAGACAATATCTTCCTGCACTTTTTCCAGCGCTTCTGCAAAGGAAAGCTCTTCTTCTCCCATTTTTTCTTTCAATAATTCTATCCCGGCAAATACAGGATGACTGTCATTGAAATGATAAACATACGGGTTGATATCTAATTTTCTTAAAGCCCTTACTCCACCAATACTTAAAATTAGTTCTTGAGCAATGCGATGTTCATTAAAACCACCGTATAATCTATCTGTAATCCATCTATCTGCACCATTATTCTGTTCAATATCTGTATCTAATAAATATAAATCAGCATTAGAAAATTTAGTTACTTTCCAAACCTTAGCAGTTACTTCTCTATCACGAATTTCAACTTCTACTGTTATTCCCGTATCTTCTAAAAAATCATATTTCTGCTTTTCATTAGGATAGGCATTATAAGATTGACCATCTTTAATTATCTGCTCATTATAACCCTGTTTCCATAAAATCCCTAGAGCAACTAAATCCCGATCTTGGTCAGCAGCAGTTTTTATATGGTCTCCTGCTAAAATCCCTAAGCCTCCTGAATAAATTTTGAAATCTGTCTCTAATCCATATTCCATACAAAAATATGCTACCTGTGGTTCTTTTTCAACTAATTCTGAGCTAGTCATTATTTTCGCCCCCTTAAAAAATTATAATTTATCCGCTCCAAAAAATAAGAAAAACCCATGATTAACATCCTCATGCCAACCAAGGTTCTCGTCTATATCCAACATTGCCCTCAAATTTTATAAAAATAATTTATTTTTGGTTTAATATTACCTACTATCTATATTTTATCACATTTAGCGAAATAATCAAAACAAATTTAAAAAAGGCGCAGCTGTTCAAATTGATTATCAACTAAGTTAGATAAAGTTACTCCAATTAATCTAACTTTTTTCTTTAAGTTCAGTTGTTCTAATAGCTTATCTGCTTCACTGTAGAGCTCCTGCTCATTATCAATATACCTCAGCAAAGTTTTACTGCGCGATAAAACTTCAAAATCTTCATATTTTATTTTCAATGTAACAGTCTTCCCTTTGACATCATTATTCTGCACCCTCTGTGTTACTTTTTGACTCAAGTTAAGTAAATGTTCTCGAATTAAGGACTTCTCTTTTAAATCCTGTTTAAAGGTAGTTTCATTGCCAATTGATTTAGGGGCGCCAGGCACTGATACTGTGCGAGGGTCTTGGCCCTGGGCCAACTGATGCAGTCGATACCCCCGTTTACCCAGCTTCCTAATCAACCAAAACTTATCTGCTTGAGCAACATCAGCAATTTTATCTAAACCTAACTCCTGTAACTGCTCCTCTGTTTTAGGTCCTACGCCCCACAACTCACTAACATCCATCGGCCAAATTAATTCCTGCGCTTGAAAGGGAGACACAATCTTAAAACCATTAGGTTTGTTCAAATCTGAAGCCAATTTAGCCAAAAACTTATTATAACTAACCCCCACTGAAGCAACTAAATTTAACTCCTGCTGAATCTGCCGCTTGATTCTTTTCGCTATTTTAATACTATTTTCAGTCGTAGTACTAACATCAAGATAAGCCTCATCAAGAGATAAAGGCTCAATTAAGTCAGTATAACGGGCAAAAATAGCTCTAATCTCCGTCGAAATCTGTTTATAATGACTATGCCGGGGACGAACAAAAATACCATCAGGACAAAGCTGCTTAGCCTTAACCATTGCTTGAGCAGAATGAATCCCATATTCTCGCGCTTCATAAGAAGCCGTACTGACCACGCCTCGTTTGCTCTGACCCCCAACAATTACAGGTTGCCCTCGATATTCAGGATTATCCCGCTGCTCCACCGCAGCATAAAATGCATCCATATCAACATGTATGATGTTTAATTCCATAACTAAAACCCCATTAAAAGCAGTAATTACTTGTTACTTGTTACTTGTTACTTGTTACTTGTTACTTGTTACTTGTTACTTGTTACTTGTTACTTGTTACTTGTTACTTGTTACTTGTTACTTG
>JBNJFD010000167.1:0-4173 GCA_051746525.1 Bacillota bacterium
CAAACAAGTAAACAAACAAGTAAACAAACAAGTAAACAAACAAGTAAACAAACAAGTAAACAAACAAGTAAACAAACAAGTAAACAAACAAGTAAACAAGGGAAGACCATTAATAAAAAGCGGAATGATAAACGAATATGAAATTAAAACAATTTGGAGGAGATAGAAATGATTAGATCACTGTGGAGTGCGGCTTCGGGAATGAAGGCTCAACAAACGAATGTAGATACAATTTCAAACAATTTGTCTAATGTTAATACTACTGGTTTTAAGAAATCTAGAGCTGATTTTGAAGATTTATTATATGCAACAATTAAAAGTGCAGGGGCACCTAATAATCAAGGTGGTCAAGTCCCAACAGGGATTCAAATAGGACATGGTGTTAAAGTGTCTGCTACTCAAAAGATGTTTGGGCAGGGTAGTTTAAAGAATACAGAAAATCCATTGGACATGGCTATTCGTGGGGAAGGGTTTTTCCAAGTACAGATGCCTGATGGAAGTATAGGATATACTAGAGATGGCTCTTTTAGTTTAGATGGTAATGGTCAGGTTGTTACTTCTAATGGACATTTATTACAACCGCCAATTACTTTACCAGCTAATGCTGAAAATATTAATATTAATGAAGAAGGACAAGTTACTTATACTGAGCCGGGTGGAGATGATGTTCAGGAGGCAGGTCAGATTGAATTAGCTAATTTTGCTAATCCTGCTGGTTTAAAAAGCATGGGGGAAAACATGTTTCAATCTACTGCTGCTTCAGGAGAAGTATTATTTGGAGAACCTGGTCAAGAAGGTTACGGGACTATTGCCCAGAAGTTTTTAGAATCTTCTAATGTGGAAACAGTAAATGCTATGACTGATATGATTGCAGCGCAGAGAGCTTATGAAACTAATTCTAAAGCTGTACAAGCTTCTGATGAAATGCTTCAGAGAGCAAGCAACTTAAAAAGATAGGAGTTTTTAAAATGAGGGCTAAGTTATTAATGGCAATTGTATTGATTTTGTTAGTTGTTTCAACGATACCAACTTTGGCCCAGCAGAATACGATTACTATAGCTAATCAAGTTCAGGTTAGAACTTTAGATGTTAAGTTAGGAGAAATAGCTAATATCGAAGGAGACCAGCAATTTGTTGCTCAGGCAGCTAGCTTGAATTTAGGGAGAACGCCTTATCCAGGGTATCAGCGAGTTATTTATCGTGATGATGTAGTTCATGCTCTGCGGCAGCAGGGTGTGAATTTAAATAAGATAAGGTTTAGGGTGCCGTATCAATTTACAGTAAAGGCTAATTATAAGCAATTAGGAGTAGAGAAGTTGGTTGAAGCTGGGAAAGATTATATTGTGGAGCAGTTAAACTATCAAGCAGAAAAATTAGAAATAGAGGCTTTAAACCCTCCTGAAAAGGTTGTAGTTCCCCAAGGGGAGATTAGCTTTGATGTGGCTGGCAATAACGCCCGGCGGCTGTTAGGAGTTAATATGCTGCCAATTAAAATCATGGTAAATGGAGAACAATATCGCAAACATTATATTAAATTTAGAGCAGAATTGTGGAAAGAAGTATTGACTTCTAAAAAGAAATTAAAGCGAGGTCAAAAGTTAAGTGCAGATTTGTTTGTCAAGAAAGAAAAATTAATTACTAATTCAAAAAAAGATTATGTTACTTCTAAAGAAGAAGTAGAAAATAAAATTTTAAAACAGTCTTTAGCAGCAAATAGAGCTTTAACCTCTAATTTATTAGATACTACTGCTTTAGTTGATAGATGGCAGGAAGTAGAACTAATAGCTAAAATAGGAGGAATAGTAGTGAGCACTACTGGTAAAGCTTTAGAAGAAGGCGGCAAAGGAGATATAATTAAGGTCAAAAATATTAGTAGTGGTAAAAAGATAAAGGCTGAAGTAATTGGTTCAAAGCAGGTGCAGGGCATTATTAATTGATATTAAAGGAAGGCGATAAGGTTGAAGAAATATTACAGTTTAATTGTATTAGTTATAATTATTGTTTTTATTTCAGGTAGTGCTAGTGCTAATTCGTTATGGGATGATTCTGACTCGATGTATAAAGATGGTGGTTCCTTTAAAAAAGGTGATATAGTAACTGTCAATATTACTGAAAATTCTAGTGCTAATCAAGAAGCTAGTACTGATTTGTCACAAAATAATCAAGGGAATGTAGAAGCGGGAACAGGGGTTTTAGATTTTTTAAAGTCTTTAGGTTATGAGCAAAGTGATAGTAATAGTTCTTCAGGGAATACTAGCCGCAGTGGAAGTTTAAGTGCTACTATGACAGTCAGAGTAGTTAAAGTATTGGAAAATGGTGATTTGAAAATTTCAGGTACTAAAGAAGTTAATATTAATGGAGAAAATCAACAAATAAAATTAACAGGGCTTGTAAGACCTGAAGATATTAGTTCAGAGAATACAGTTGATTCTAATTATTTGGCAAATGTTAATATTCATTATTCTGGAGAAGGAATAGTGGGGGATAAACAAGACCCAGGTATTTTAAGTCGGATTTTTAATTGGTTGTTCTAGAAGGAGGAATAACTGTGAAGCGAATTATTAATGTGGGAATATGTATTTTGTTTTTAATATTAATAACTAATACAGCATTTGCTTTAACTCCTAATCAATCTACGTCTAATGAACCCCTAGTTAGGGTTAAAGATATTACTAGGGTCAAAGGTGTGAGAAACAATCAATTAATTGGTTATGGACTGGTAGTTGGTTTAGCAGGTACCGGAGACGGGCAGGGTAATGAATCTACTATTAGTTCGGTGGCTAATATGCTGCAGAGATTTGGAGTTAGTGTGGATTCTGATAATTTGAATTTAGATAATGTAGCAGCAGTAATGGCTACTGCTGAATTGCCTCCTTTTGCTCAGTCAGGAGATGAAATTGATGTTACTTTATCTTCTTTAGGAGGTGCTGATGATTTACAGGGAGGAACCTTATTATTAACTCCTCTGCAGGGGCCAAGCGGAGATGAAGTTTATGCAGTAGCTCAAGGGGCAGTATCTATTGGAGGTTTTAATGAAGGCCAAGGTGGGAACCAATCTCGGGAGAATCATACCACGGTTGCTAGGATTCCTAATGGTGCTATAGTAGAGAAGACAGTGCCTAATAAATTTAGTAATAACAATCGGATTAATTTAGTTTTAAAAGAACCAGATTTTACTACAGCTGAAAATATTGCTAAAGTAATTAATAATCATTTTGGATATTCACCAGAAGGGGATGAATATGCTCAGGCGGTAGATGCTGGGCAGGTAGAAGTAAGAGTTCCACAGCATTATCAAGAGCGAAAAGTAGAATTAGTTTCTCGTTTAGGTCAGCTAGCTGTTCGTCCTGATACTAAAGCTAAAGTAGTGATTAATGAGCGAACAGGAACTATAGTAATGGGGCATAATGTACGTTTATCTAAAGTTTCTGTTAGCCATGGTAATTTAACAGTAACTATTGCTACAGAAAATGAAGATGAACAACCTAATCAAAATCAAGCAGCACAAAATAATCAAAATCAAGATGGTGAAGAAGAGGGAGAAGAAGAAGAAAGCGTAGCGGTACTGCCTAAAGGTTCTAATATTTCTGATGTTGTTAAAGCTTTAAATGGAGTAGGTGCTGAACCAAGAGATATTATTTCAATTTTACAGTCTATTAAACAGGCAGGGGCATTACATGCTGACTTAGAAATAATGTAAATTAACTACTAGTTTTTAATTGAGGTGAATAAAATGAAAATAGGTAGCAATTTAAAACTACAGCAGTTTCAAGCACGTCAAGCTCAAAAACAGCAAAGAGACTCCAAAGTAGAGCAGCTAAAAAAGAACAATAAAGAGCCGGAGAAAGATAAATTAAAGCAGTTAACTCAAGAATTTGAGTCTATATTTATTTCTATGATGTATAAACAAATGGATAAGGCTGGTTTCAAATCGGATTTAATTAAGCCGGGCTTAAGTGAAGATGTTTTTAAAGACATGTATTATGATGAAATAGCTAAAAAAGCAGCTTTAAAAGAAGATATAGGTATTGCTGAGTCTATGTACCAGCAGTTGAAGAACAAGTAGAATTAATGTTATTTAAATGAAGGGAAGGGATTTGTTTGCGAAAGATTGGCAGTAGAATTTTAATAGTGGGATTATTTATTTTATTATTATCTAATTTAGTAGTAGCT
>JBNJFD010000168.1:0-4113 GCA_051746525.1 Bacillota bacterium
CTTAGAAATAGGTAGTGCAGAGTTTAAAGTTTCTGAAGTTGAGGAAGAAGATTGGGCCAATAACTGGAAAGAAAATTTCAAACCTTTTCATATCACAGAGGATATAGTAATTAAGCCGACTTGGGAAGAATATCAAGCTGCTGCAGATGAGATTGTGATTGAAATTGACCCGGGCCAAGCTTTTGGGACCGGACAGCATGCTACTACGAGCAGCTGCTTAGAAGCTATTGAGGCTAATTTAACTGCTGAGACTAGTTTGTTGGATTTAGGTACTGGAACAGGCATCTTAGCAATTGCTGCTGCTAAATTAGGAGCTAAGGAGATTTTAGGTTTAGATATTGACCCTGTTGCCGTTAAAGCAGCTAGAGAGAATGCTGAATTAAATGATGTAGAGGATAAACTAGAGTTTGTGCAGGGTGATTTAGTAGACCAGGTAGAAGAGAAATATGATCTAGTGGTGGCTAATATTTTACCGCATATCATTATAAAGTTAATTCCTAATTTGAATAATGTAATGCATAGTGCTAGTAAATTTATTTTATCAGGGATCATAGTTGATAAATTAGATGATGTCAAAACAGCTTTAAAAGAAAATAATTTAGTAATTGAGAAAATAATTCATAAAAGCGAAGAACATGATGATTGGGTAACAGTTGTAGGGGATAGAAGAGCAATTGAGAATAAAAGAGTAACAAGTGAAGAGTGACAAGTGAAGAGTGACAAGTAAAGAGTGACAAGTGAAGAGTAACAAGTGAAGAGTGACAAGTGAAGAGTAACAAGTAAAGAGTAACAAGTAAAGAGTGACAAGTGAAGAGTGACAAGTGAAGAGTAAAGAATAAAAGAATAAAAGAATAAAAGAATAAAAGAATAAAAGAATAAAAGAATAAAGAGGATTAATTGTGGTTAATAGATTAAATGTAGAGACTTGGCACTGCCAAGTCTAATGTCAATTGAATTTAATAGCGGGAGTGGAAAGAATGAATCATTTTTTTGTAGATCCGGAGGATGTTAGAGGGGATATAGTAATTATCCGCGGGCAGGATGTTAAACATATTACTCGTTCTCTGCGTTTAGGAGCGGGGGATAAAATTACAGTTGCTGATGGTTTAGAGAATAAATATTTAGTGGAGTTAACTGCCACTAAAGAACAGTTTGTAGAAGGAAAGATAATAGAGCAATTAGCAGTAGATGCTGAATCAGATGTGAATGTGACTTTACTACAGGGGTTACCAAAAAGTAAAAAGATGGATTTGATTGTGCGTAAATGTACTGAATTAGGAATTGACCAGGTAATTCCTATGGAAACAGAGCATACTGTCGTTAAATTAAAGCCTAGCAAAGCACAAAGGCGTCAAAAGAGGTGGCAGAAAATTGCTAAATCTGCTGCTAAACAGTCCCAGCGGACTAAAATTCCTAAAGTTGGGGAATTAATTGATTTTGCCCAAGGATTAGAGTTAGCAGCTGATTATGATTTGGCTGTGGTGCCTTGGGTGGGAGAGAAAGAGCAAGGTCTAAAAGAATTTCTACAATCTGAAAAAGGAAGCGGACTAAAAAACATTTTGATAATGATTGGCCCGGAAGGTGGATTTAGTCCTGCAGAAATAGAGCAAGCTCAAAGTGCTGGTGTTGAACCTGTGCTGTTAGGACCTAGAACTTTAAGAACGGAAACGGCAGGAATGGCAGCTCTAACTATGCTGCTTTATGAATTTGGAGATGTAGGAGGTTGATTATGAGTAAAGTTGCATTTTATACTTTAGGCTGTAAAGCCAATCAATATGATACTCAAATGATGAGAGCTCAGTTTGAAAAGGCAAATTATGAGATTGTAGATGCTGATGAGATGGCAGATATTTATATTATTAATACTTGTACGGTAACTCATCAAGGTGCTCGTAAATCGAGGAAGATAACTAGGCGATTAAAGCGACGCAATCCTGATGCTTTTATTGCAGTAGTAGGCTGCTATTCTCAAGTGGATAGTGAAGAAGTAATGGCAATAGATGGCGTGGATTTAGTATTAGGTACTAAAGGGCGTGAGGAGATTGTAAATTTCATTGAGCAGGGAATTAAAGCAGGAGAAAAAATTAATTTTGTGCAGGATTTAAAAGAAAATGACTCTTTTGCCGAAATACAGTTAGAACGAGTCCGAGGTAAAACAAGAGCCAATGTTAAAATTCAGGATGGTTGTGAGCAATTTTGTGCTTACTGTATTATTCCTTATGCTCGAGGTGGGCTAAAGAGCAGGCCTTTAGCTAATACTGTCATGGAAGCCCAAAAGCTAGTACAATATGGAGTTAAAGAGATAGTATTAACAGGAATTCACCTTGGCGAATATGGTAAAGATAAAGAGGATTTAAATTTAGTAAAACTATTAAAAGCTTTAATTAAAGTTGAAGGGTTACAGCGAATTAGGTTGAGTTCAATTGAAGGAACAGAAGTTAGTTCTGAATTAATAGACTTAATTGCAGGCTCTGATAAATTGTGTCGTCATTTGCATTTGCCTTTACAAAGTGGTTCTAATCCAGTTTTAGAAGCGATGAATCGTCCTTATCGAGTTGCAGATTTTAAAAAGATGGTAGAAAAAATTAGAAATAAAATCCCTGATATAGCGATTACCACAGATGTGATTGTAGGTTTCCCAGGGGAAAGTGATGAAGATTTTGCTGCTACTTGTGAAGTGGTTCAGGAATTAGGATTTAGCGATATACATGTATTTAAATATTCAAAGCGGGAAGGAACTCCTGCAGCTAGTTTTGATGCCCAAGTTCATTCGCGGGTTAAGAAAGAACGAAGCAAGAAGCTGCGCAAAATTGCCGGAGACTTGGCCCGGGAATATCGCGAGCCCTTTATTGGAACTACCCCACAAGTGCTGTTAGAGGACAGAAGAGACAGCCAGACTGGTCTATTAACGGGTTTGACTGATAATTATCTCAGAGTATTAGTAGATGGGACAGATGATTTAATAGGTCAATTAGTAGAAGTTGAATTAACAGCGGAGAAAAACGGTAAACTACAAGGGAAGTTAAGTTCTAAACTATAATTAAATTTAATTGACATTACCAAGCTGATAAATTAAAATAAAACTATCAGGAAGTTAGAAATATCCTGATTATTAATTAGTTGTAGAAGGATATAATTAGAAAGGAGGGTTAATATGGAGGATTGCTTGTTTTGTAAAATAATTGATGGTGAAATTGACAGTGATTTAGTGTATGAAGATGAACAAGTTATTGCTTTTAAAGACATAAATCCTCAAGCGCCAACACATATTCTAATTGTACCGAAAAAACATATCTCGACTTTATTAGACCTTGAAGAAGATGATAATCAGTTAGTTGGTCATATTTATCAAGTTGCTAATCAATTAGCGGAAGAAGAAGGCATTGCCGAAGATGGTTTTAGGGTAGTTAGTAATTGTAACGAGGCTGGAGGTCAGACAGTATTCCATATCCATTATCACTTATTGGGTGGACGTGATTTGCAGTGGCCGCCAGGTTAAAAAAAGATTAAGGAGGAAGTAAAATATGTCTTTACAAGATCAATTATTAGAAGATATGAAAAGTGCTATGAAAAATAAAAATAAAGAAAAGGTGTCAGTGATTAGAATGGCTAGAGCAGCAATTAAAGATGCTGCTATTAATGAAAGAAAAGATTTATCCGATGATGAGGTAGTAGAAGTATTAGCGAAGTTAGTTAAACAAAATAAAGAATCATTGGTTGAATTTGAAAAAGCTGACCGTCCTGAAACAGTAGAAAAGTTAAAAAGAGAAATTGAAATTTTAGAAGAATATTTACCTGAACAGTTAAGTGAAAGCGAGTTAGAAGAATTAGTGGAAGAAACTATTGAAGAAGTCGGTGCTGAAGATATGAGTGCCATGGGCCAAGTAATGGGTGCTATTATGCCTAAGATTAAAGGTAAAGCTGATGGCAGTGAAGTGAATAAATTAGTTAAAGAAAAATTACAATAATTATAGATTATGCTGATTAATGAGCCAGTGGGATGTTTCCTGCTGGCTTTTTTAATTTTTTGCTCTTATAATAATTAGTTTCATTAGTGTAATTTATAATAGTTAAATCACATAGTATTTATAAAGACTAGGAGGTTACAACAGT